>DAOWIM010000322.1 GCA_030640905.1 bacterium | reverse complement strand
GCGCTTCGGCAATCTTCAGCAGGTCGGCAATCGTCTTTGATTTCAGGTCTGCAACTTCCATTTTCTAACCTCTATCTTCTGTTCTCTTTATTTTCCAAATGTTTTCGTTAATCAATCGTCGATAAGCTCTTCGGTGGAAGCATCACCCCACAGTTTTTCAAGAGCATAGAACTGTCGGGTTGATTCCAGAAATACGTGCACGACGACATCAACGTAATCCAAGAGCACCCAGTTTCCTCCACGGTGGCCTTCACGAAACACCGGCTTGATGCCTTCATCCAGCAGGCCGTCATAAACGGCAGCAGCAATCGCCCTGACATGAACATCAGCTTCACCAGAGGCGATAACAAAATAATCGCACACCGGAGAGATTGATTTGAGGTTGAGAACTTTTACATCAAAACCTTTTTTGGTGAGGGCAAGCCGGCCGGCGGCGCGGGCGAGATCGGATGCGGACTTAGTTTTCAAAATCTCCTGCTACTTCTCCTCTGTCGATTCCAGAATACTGTTTATTCGTTGGTAATCATCACCAATGACCAGCGTCACCGATATTTGTTCAGAATTATTTTCAAGAGGGCGATACTCGACTGTTGATCGATCAACCCCGATCATCGTGGCCAGTTTTTCGGCGGCTGATTTGTCCTCCACTCGCGAGACAACAAATGACTCTGCTAGCGGCTGTCGCTTAAACGAATTGATCTCAACCACCCGAATCGATATCTCAGAATCAGAATACGCCTCCAGCCTTTCGGCCATCGCTTTTGCCACACCGCTGGTCCGTGTCCCGTCAGCTATCTGCAAATTGACCGAATACAGCGGCACAGCTTCGACTTCCGTCACACTTGCAGTCAAGCGCAAGACATAGACAATCACGCACCAGGAGACCGCCAACAACAGAGTGCCGAGGATAATTTCGGTCAGTCTAATTGACCGTTTTCTAATTCTGGGTTTCTTTGGATAAATCAATATCTGTCAACTTGAGTGGGCACTGGGAATAGCCCGGCTGGCAAAGGGGTGGTTAGAATCGAGTGATCAGGTTATTCACTCCTCTTGGCTACTATTAAAAGGTTTGTTTAGATAATGAAGCCGCTGATTGTACGGGAGCATTGACCCATAGTAACCCACATACCGCTGCACCGCTACAGACAGACTGAACTGTTTCGACGGGCGCCAGTCAAGCTGGAAGCCGGGAAGGAAAGTCGCATCACTCTGACTGTTGCCCTGAAGAGCACCGGCGTTATGAAGCACTCCCATATTCAGCGCCAACGACAGGTTGGGGGTCAATTGGTAGTTCATCATCGTGTTGAACAGTCCCACCGAACCGGAGTAGTTACCTCCGGAAAAAAACGAAACCGAATAGCTGTTAGACCATTTGACACGCGAGAGATCAATCAGCGAAAATGCAGAATTGGCCGCTGGGGTCCCGAGAATATTGGCGGACCTCGCCGTACCAAGATTCCCCTCCTGGACCAACTGCGCTCCGGCCGCCGTAACCAGAACTAATAGAATACTCGCTGCGATGATTGTGTTTATCAGGGCTTTCATACTTATCACTCCGTAATCTATCTAATCGGCACTTTCGCGTCAACCTAAAAAGGTATTCCGCACCAAGTTAAAAGGCGACTTGTCGCCCAGTTAACGGAACTAATCCCAACTGCCGGGATGAGCGTCTTGGCGCTTTCCTCCGTCTAAATAATTAGACGTTTCAAAACCGGTCAGAGCCGAGAAAAAACTCACCCCCGGTCAGAAAATAGTCGGGCCAGCCTCTCCAACTGCTCAATCGAGTTGACTCCCTCGACTTCATCAGCATTATCGGCAGCAACCACCGATGTCGCCAAGTTCTTGTTACGCATAATCTTAATGCAGTCGGTCAAATAGAACTCCTGCTGGGAATTGTCATTACCAAGCTCGCTGAGAGCAGTAAAAAGGGCGCGATTGTCAAAACAAAAAGTGCCCGTATTAAACTCCCCGATCCGACGAATCTCCTCATCGGCATCCCGATGCTCAATGATATCAAGCAGAATAGAGCTATCACCCTTGCGGATAATTCGCCCATAGCCGCTGGCGTCATCAACTACTGCCGACAGACAAGTGGCCGAAGCCTCAGTCTGGCGGTGCGTTTCAAGCAGACGTTTGATTGAGCCGACCGACAAAAAAGGAACGTCGCCAAGAGCCACCAGCGTGGTGCCGTCGAAATCGCGCATCAAATTCTCGGTCATCATCACGGCATGACCGGTCCCAAGCTGCTCATGTTGCCAGGCGAACTCCACTACATAGTCGGCCAGAGCCTCCTGAACCTGCTCCCCCTGATAGCCGATAACAACGACGATCTTCTCAAAATTGACCGCGTTAAGTGTATCGAGCACACGGCAGATCATCGGCCGACCGTTGACTTCGTGGAGCACTTTGGCCCGGTCAGACTTCATCCGTTTACCCTTACCGGCAGCCAGTACAATAGCAGCTTTTTTCTCTGTCACAGATTCACCTGTATGAAAATGTTAGGGCGACCAACAAACCGATATTTACAAATTGACCTGTTTGTTATCCTGATCGACATGCACAATGAAAGGTCTTAGTAAAGCAGCTTCTGATTTTTCGACAAGACCGTAGGCAATAATAATGACCAGATCACCCTTCTGACCTTTGCGAGCGGCGGCGCCATTGAGCGCAATCGCCCCACTTCCGGCGGGACCCTCAATCACATACGTCTCGAACCGTTCACCGTTGTTGATATTGGCCACCTGAACTTTTTCAAACGGCACCAGATCGGCCGCTTTGATCAGATCGGAATCTATCGTTATCGACCCGACATAATCCAGACAGGCGTCGGTTATTGTCGCACGGTGAATTTTCGATTTACAGATAGTAATCAGCATTTGTCTTATCCAAATCGCTCATCATTTCAGCCGACAAATATAACAAAATTGCTCAACCGCGCAAGCAATTTAAGCACGAGTGGCAAGCCACTTTACATATCTCGACGCGTAGCGGCGGGCTTTATGTCCGCCGTTAGCTGGCGGGAGACAAGCCCCTGCCCTGCTACGCTTAATCTGCTGGCCTCTGCTCACCCGTTATTAACGTTTTGTCGATCAATAAGTTCCAACAACAACTCGACACCTCGGCAGCCTCTTACCCTCTGCCGGTCAGCTTCATATTATCGATCAGGCGGACCCGGTGCATCCGAACCGCCAGTGAGCAGATAGTACTTTTAGCCACTCTCCCGACCTTCTTAAGGCCGACATCGTCGGTGAAGGCGATATAGTCGATTTCAGCCGATGGACAGGTCGCAGCAATCACCGCCCGCATCTCTTTTTCGATCTTTCGGGCCGAATCAATTCCGCTGGCCACCATCTCCTTTGCCGTGCGAAGAGCATAGTAGAGCGCCCGGGCCTCGGGGCGTTGGTCGGGCGTAAAATACTTGTTCCGGGACGACATGGCCAGCCCATCTTTTTCGCGAACTGTCGGTGCGATTATAAGCTTGAGCGGATACCCGAGGTCATGTGTCATCTGCTTGAGAACAATCGCCTGCTGGAAATCTTTCATCCCAAAGACGGCAACATCGGGCCGGGTGATATTAAACAGCTTAGCAACGATTGTTGTGACGCCCCGGAAATGAGTTGGCCGAGCAGCGCCTTCGAGAGTCTGGCTCAGTTTTTCGACCGACACGTAGGTTTGGAAATCATCGGGGTAGATATCAATCGCTTTGGGAATAAAAACGATATCACATCCAGCGCTTTTGATCTTTCGGATATCGCCTTTTTCGTCGCGGGGGTACTTGGTCAGGTCTTCGTGGGGGGTAAACTGGGTCGGGTTGACGAAGATGGTCGTGATGACGACATCGGCTGCTTTTTTAGCCCGATCAATCAGCGACAGATGCCCTTCGTGCAGGAACCCCATTGTCGGCACTAAGCCGATAGTCTTACCCTCGGCGGCAAACTGCCGGGCGACGGCCTGCATTTTCTTTATGGAGCGGATCGTTTGCATTATTGGGGATTCAGAAGGTGAAGTGGTATGTTCGACAGTTCCAGTCTTTTGCGCACAGAATTCAGGTCGATTTCATCTTTGGCATATGCGTCAAAGATGGCCTGCGCGTGATCCGGCATATCTCTTATCGTGGCTTTAGTTTTGACGTAGGGATAGAGCTTCTTCCACGACTCATGGACAAACTGAAAAAACTCTTGCTTCTCATCATCACTGAGCGGTTCTTTTCGCGCATGTAAGAAATTGTTCAGCCTGCCGTATGATGTCTTGAGCCACTGGGCATCCAAGGGCTCCACATGACTATCTAGGCCGTGAAGTCGAAATATCTCGTTAATAAATGGAAGCATCTTATTCAGATACGGCTCTTCCTTTTCAATTCGCTTCAGTATGTCTTCCGGCCTGAAGAGCTTCTTTTCCTTCTTAGAAAGGGGCCTTTTCTTGTAGGTCAGAAGAACCAAGTACTCAAAGCACAACCTCTCTATTGCAAATCTTAGCTCAAGTGCTGCGTAGAAAATCTCTCTGAATTCCTGTGCAGCCTTGATCACCTTTCCCGCGTAATCCCAATGACCGGCGGAATTCGAAACATATTCGTAATCAACCTCCTTAAGAAACAGCCCTTTCGTCTGCTTGTACACCCCTAAATCCTCTCGTATGGATAACCAACTATTAGGGTCGATATGTTGAGATGAGCCGCAACATCCCACGTCACCCTGAGCGAAGTCGAAGTGTGCACCCAACTCACCCCTCCTCGTCGATCGGCGGGTTGACGTGCTCGTCGATGAAAAAGAGAGAGTCTTCTTCTGAAATATCGTAGTTGTCCTTGATATACCGGATCGCCACAAATCCACGCGCCTGCGCCGATGCCACCACCGCCAGCATGTAACCGATTATCGAAGCAAAGATCACAAACAGCATTATCGCCATCAAATACCCGACCGCGTCATCGCCACCACCCCGCGCCCAGCGAGCGACCGAAAATCCCCAGTCAATTCCAGGGAAAGCATTGAGGGTTGCATCGGCAACGTCGGAGCGATACGGCAAATGCGAAAGACCCGATGCTACCGTCTGACGGATTTTCTCCCCGCCGCCAAGCCCGGTCGCCCAGACCGAAAACTGGACCGCCCGGTAGCAGAAATAGGCATAGACAAATCCGCAAAATTTGGCGGTAACAACCGCATAGAACGTATAGCTGAGCCATCGAACCGGCTGTCGGATAACAGTTGAAAAAGTCTCAAGTATCGAGGCAAAAGTCTCGCCCTGCCGTTCCGCCGACGCCACCGCCGGAAGAAGAACAAACGAGACTACCAGTATCCCAGAGATTATCACCACCAAAAAAGCGACCACAAAACTTGGCAGAACAAAAAGAATTGTCAGGAGCCATTCGCCCAGAAATGGGATGCGTGTCAGCAGTCCCAATAGAAAAAAGAGCAGGACAACAAAAGCCAGG
>DAOWIM010000249.1 GCA_030640905.1 bacterium | reverse complement strand
TGTTGAAAAACCTCGTCAGCAGTTGTGTCAGGTCCTTGTCCCGTCAAGACGGGATTGAGACCTGACACGTAAGTATATGTAAGACAAGAGCGGCAGGTCTCACGAATCCGTCGAACCGGATTCGAAGGACCAGCCGCAACTGAACCAAGGGGACTTTATCAACAGGCCCCTACAACGGCCCGGTACCCTCATTCAGAACCTGAACATACTGAGTGTATGCGAATATGCGTGATCGTCCTGACTTAGGTAGCTCTTCCACTACCCCTATTCGTTCAAGGTGCTCAAATGAACTAGTTGCGGTTGGGATCGAGATAGATGCTTTCTCGGCTGCTCTGGCGATACTAAGAATTGGCGCTTGTTGAAGCGCATGATGAACCCTGAGAGCCGATCCAGCAGGACGACCGAGAGACTGGATTCTGTTTCGATCTGCTTCAAAGAGATCAGCGAGCCGCTTTGCTGTCTTCACGGCCTGCTCACTTGTCTCTGTCACACCATCCAGAAAGAACGTTAGCCATTTCTCCCAGGCTCCATCAACTCGAACGGCTTGCAATAAATCATAGTACTGTGATCGGTGCGCCTTAAAGTACAAACTCAGGTAGAGTATTGGCTCAGTTAGCACCTGTTCAGAACAGAGCAATAATGTAATAAGGAGTCGACCTAATCTACCGTTACCATCCAAAAAAGGATGAATAGACTCGAACTGAACATGAACAAGCGCTGCCTTTAGCAAAACAGAGCTTCGGTCATGCAGATAGGTCTCCAAAGCACCCATACATTCTATTACTTTATCAGGCGGAGGAGGAACATACACGGCATCGCCCGGTCGAGTCCCACCGATCCAATTCTGTGATCGACGAAACTCACCCGGGTCCTTCTGAGCTCCACGGCCGCGACTCAATAATTCCTTATGAACCTCTTTCAACAGCCGAAGTGATAACGGAAAGCCATCGCGAAGGCGCTTTAGGCCATAACTGAGAGCTGCGACATAATTTGAGACCTCAAGAACATCGTCCAATGGCACTCCGGATACTGCCTTGCTTTCATAGCGAAGCAGGTCGGAGAGTGAAGACTGTGTCCCTTCTATCTGAGAAGACAGGACGGCCTCTTTTCGAACATACATATACAGGAATAGAGATGCGTCGGGAAGCAGAGTCGATACACTATCCAGCCGACCCAGAGATACCAGTGCTTTGTCCAGCCGTTCCTGATTTTCTGGACCAAGATGCAAAGGCGGCTTTGGAGGGAGCGGCGCGGGAATAAATGCTTGACACTTCTCTCCACCGACGGTTGAGATCGTCACGTACCGTCCGGTCTGCCGTTTCTTCATACACAATTTCCTGACTAAGATTTTCTTAGCTATCTCAGACTAACTAAAAGATATCACGCTTTCCTTTACTATATCGATGATACAGCTATTCTATTAAGAAAACCTTAGTAAGTCAAGACAAAACTAAAGGAAAAGGCGTTTTCCTTTAACACGTCAGAGGATGCGATAGATGAGTACGCAAACTCGTGTAGTCTAGTGACCAGATCGGAAGGAAATAAGGTAAGAGACTGTCACAATGGCCAATTGGAGTACCATTAAACGACTATAACTGATTGCATTATATGTACTTATAAAAAATAGCGGTGCAGGGACTTGAACCCCGGATGAATTTGAGCGAAATTCTATAAGGTATTGTGGTATCAGGCGTTACCACTTAACACGCTACTGTTGAGCGATTTTCGACTTTCTTGTAGTTTTATTGAGTTTGCTGTAATTGCCCCAACAAACCGGGTGTGATGTCACAAATCTGTCACAAGGCCTGACCTGCCCCGAAAATTTTGGTCCGATTCGGATGAGAGATTTTTCAAGTAAAATTGACTCATTCAATGGCAAGGGATCAGAACGAAGAAACGTATTACCGAACAGCAAGATATGCTTCACCGATCCCCCGGCGCCGATCTTGAAGATGATTGTATAGTACGAAACTTTGGTACCAGCACCTAAGTTTGCAAATGATCTGGTTTGATCATCATCAAATCCATTTGCCACCACAGGCAGACGACCTCACAGGTTTTCCAATACCATATTATATTATTAAGCGATTGTATGAATAGTCTGGCCATTGCGGTCAACATAGCGTTGGTCAAGTGACCGGAAGTGAGCCAACTCCTGTCTCCTTGCCAGTATTCGTTACTGGCAAGCTGGCATCGACCTACTCGTTGTGCAGAAACTTGAGCTTCCGGTGTTCCCGGCTATACCGTCCAAAATCCTGTCTGCTCAACGAACCCCGAAAGGACTCCTGGAGTTCCTGCCAGTAGGCATTGTAATGGGCGTCCGACAGGCTCATCCTGCTTGTATTTGGGCTGGTGTGCACGCTCAGCCGGATCGGGCCATCAATGATCTCTATGATGTCTAGGAATGTAACCTCAGAAGGCGTGCGAGCCAGTTCATAACCTCCATTGATCCCACGATAAGACACCAATATTCCTCCCCTCACGAGGCTGTTGAGAATCTTGGCCAGGTATTCAGGTGGAATGTTCTCTGCTCGCGAAATCAGATTAATAGAGGCGTATCGATTTTTCTCCAAGCGGGCGCAAAAGCGCACCGCTCTCAACGCATAGTCTGATCGACGAGATAACTGCATCATGTATCCTTCAGAGTATGTACCGTCCCACTGAATGGCCACTGTATCACATGTAGGTTGTCTGGCGGTAGCATATTCTCTTTTTCTCTCATGAGTATGTCCATACACGCATCCATCACTCCGGGCAGTATGGTTCCGGCCCGGTTGGAATGCCAAACAGGTATTCCACAAGATAAGTTATATCAGAAATATTGACTGTCGCGGAGCAGTTCATATCACCTGCCAAAGATGGAACCGGCGCCGGCCCGATCGGAATGCCGTAAAGGTACTCTATGAGGAACGTGACATCCGAGATATTCGTTTTCCGGTCTTTGTTGGCATCACCTCTAACGAAAAAGATTGTGGTGCCGATTGAGGTCGACCACTTGTGTAGATCGAATGTATTGATCACCTCGACTTGCCAACTCTGCCATTGGCCAACCGGGAAGTAATCGGAGGGGATATCAAGCCCGGAGATATCCACCGTTGAATCAACAGCCACAGCCGAGGCCGGATAAGTGTCGGCCGGCCCAACATAGAGAATGTATTTCATAACGTCTCCCGGCATTAGGCTGTAGGAATCTTCCCAATCGAAATAAACATTAACATGGTTCTTGGTATCAATCACCGCAGAATCGACTGGGAACACGAGATCGAATTCACCTGGTTCCAGAGAATATAGCTCAAACGTAAAAGTTCCGGGTGTAGGCGTCGAGGGTCTCTTGAAGAGGTAAGTTTGACCTATTGCAGTAACTTTCCAGTAGATGGTTACAGGCTCTGGCCCCAGCCACGATAAGATATCATCTACCGCAACCACACCTGTTGTGTCGACTAGATCATCCAACGTCACGGTACTCCAGGGAAGAAAATCATTGGTGGAACTGAGCTTAAGCTGGTATTTTACCGATTCCCCAACGTAGACCGAACTGCTTGGACGCCAGTCGCATTGAAATATCTCGCCGGGAAATCTGCTGATAGTGTCAACGGACTGTGGGAGTAGGAGGTTAAACGGCAACGGCGGATAGTTGATGAGCACGATTGTGCCTGCAGTTTCGGCCACTATCGGATTACCCAGGACATCTTTCAGTGAATAGTTATGAAACGACAAATTTACAGCCCCTGTGTCAATTACCTTCAGCCGGATTGTGGCCAACAGACCCGGCCCATCGGCTGAGATGCCGGCCCCCATCACCAGGTTTTCTAAGCGCAGCAGGGAGTCATTATTCTGCAAATAGTAGCCGAAAACAGTCATCCCCCCGGATCCGTCCCAGAAATCACCTTCGGTGATTGCCACGGTATCAAGCTTGCCGGGGTCAAAGTTCAGTTCGGCTACGAAGAGCTTAAGGTCTTGCACATCGGCATCAACTCGCAATTCAAGGTCGAACTCTGTACCAACACCGGAGGTAATGAACACCGTGTCCTGTTCCAGATACAACCTTGTTGCACCGGTATCAGGTGCAAACACAATGCTTAGTAGAGCCACACCCGCGACGATTAAGTAGGATAGTTTTTTTTGCATTTTCTTCTCCTTCTCTGTAGAGGTTCCCAAATATCTTTGAGAGAGAAGGGGCACCGGGAGCACCTCCCAACGCTCCCTTCTCTCCGTCCTACTCACCGTTTGAGTGAGCTTACAGAGAGAAGAGGGGGCTGGCAGTGCTGAATCTCTTCTCCCTGGTTTGCTCACCAGAGCGGCGGTATTTTGGTTACTTCAACAACACCATTTTCTTGGTTTGCGTGAATGATCCAGCTTCCATCCTATACAGATAGATACCGGAGCTGTATTCAGTAGCATTCCATTCAATGGTTACAACACCCGCCTCAGAATAACCTGAGAACGATTCCACGAGCTGACCGGTGATATTGTAAATATCCAGACGATATTCACTTGCCATCGGCAGACTCATGGCAACTACAGTACTCGGGTTAAACGGGTTCGGGTAGTTCTGTGACAGAGCAAACTCGGTAGGAATCAACACATCCACTTTCGCGACCACGTTGAATTCTACTTCGATCTGCTTGTTCGACCAGTCACGAACGTCGAGCACGACGGCATCGAGCGTGACATCACAGTCGGCCGTGGCGCGGAATGACAGAATAGTCATCTCTTCGCCATCAAACTCTCCACCAAGAGCAACCGCAGCAATATCAACGCCAGCGTCGGTGTTCTTGAAGAAGAAAGCCCTCTCGACTGACTCATGCATCGCACCAGGTTCGGCAGTTACCAGTTCGAGATTCTCGTCATAGTTCAGAACCAGATGATAGCCGAGAATAGCTTCGGCGTTGGTAGCTCTGAGGGCTACTGAGAATTCCTCACCGGACTGCACGAATCCAGGAACATTCGCCGTAATGGCAACGGCTGGAACCACCGGCTTTTCATGAGGCAACTGTGATTCCGCTTCGCCACCATTTTCGCCGCAACGATGGTCGCGGTAGTTCATTCCGAAGATCACGAAGTCCTCGAAATCGACGAACCCATCCGGTATTGGATAGTCATCAGGTCCACCACAGAACGTTGGCGCAATATCAATAATCGGGTTATATTCCACGTCGACACCTTCCTCGGTATCGTACGCCATCGCCAAAGCGAAGAACTCGTTATCGAAATCGAGACATCCGTCTGGTGAATCACCGCCTGTGAAATCTCCCAGGATATAGTCGGTTGAGAGATTCGACGCGGTAAAGGCGGTTGACTGCGTTCCACACTTGTTTACAGTCCAGATCGAGAATATGTAGATGTCCTCGTGTGGCCCGTCAAACACATGTTCAGTACCCCAGACTTCGATTGCACCGGTGGCCGGGAAGCCTTCGGTCCAAGCAGG
>DAOWIM010000081.1 GCA_030640905.1 bacterium | reverse complement strand
CGATATCGGTGATAACAACGCGCTCCAATTCCGGATTAGCCCGAAGATAACTGACTACCAACTCATCGTACTCCACATCCGAACGGCGGTTAATATGATACCCTGCGGCTTGGTCGGCGATCGTTTTTCCGAGAGAGGCAACCCGTCGGTTGAGTTCAATACCGGCCTGCTCGGCAGTCTGTGTGTAGAGGTAGTAGTATGAGCCACTTATGATGATCGAAACGACTAAGAACGTCCAAAACGAAAACTTCACTCGAAGCGTGAACATGCGGCGCAACAGAGAACGAGAATCTGCCGTACCAGAGGCGATACGTTTGATCATCCTCAGTTCGTTGAACGACGAGGCCGAAATGTATTCGACCGAATCCATGATTTTCTGGATCATGTAGAAACCCAGCCCACCGCGTCGGCCCGACTCGACAAGATGTTCCAGATCAAGCCGCTTTGACTGGTCCGGCTGGAAGGATCGCCCAAAATCAATCAGCGAAAATACTATCTGCCGTCGATAGATCACAATCCTCACGCGGAGGACACCCTTCTCATATAGATAGGCGTGCCTGATGATATTTGTAGCCCCTTCCTCCAGGGCCAGCAGCACCGCACTGGTATCTCTTCCGGAAAGACCGGCGGCGACACAAGCATCACGGACAGTACGCTGAATACTGTCGAGGTATTTTTCCTCGGCGGAAAACTCGGCGTTTATCTCTTTAATCGGGCGACGAAACATCGGCATAATATCAAGACCGTACCCTCGATTCGTCCACTAAAACTTAGGCGCCAGCTACTGCTGACCGGTCTCAGATTTCAGGCGCAGTCTGGCTTGTTCGATATTGCTGAGGGTACTTTCACTATTGGGGTAAGTCTGGAGAACTTTTTCCCAGGCAGCAATAGCCGCCCGGTAATCTTTGTTGCGCATATGGCGCAGGCCTTCCAGGTAAAGCGGCCACACTTTTTTGTCTTCTTGCAGGTGATCCAGAGTGACAGGCCGTGCCTTTAGCAGGTCAATTTTCTGTACATACTCAAGAGCAACCGGCTCTCTGAAATCTACAGCCAGCACGGCCCGGAAACGTTTCTCCGCCGCATTGTACTGACCGACCCGATACAACTCAATGCCCGTATTCAACTGCTGGGCCAGATCAATGTCAGCACCAATCCTCTGGCGAGCCGCGACAATTTCAGAATTTTCGGGATCAAGCTCGGAGGCACGGACATACGCTTCAATCGCATCGAAGTACCGACCTTCACTCTCGGCAAGCTGACCATCTTCCATTTGCTTTTCGATTTCCGCAATCCGGTCCTCAAGAACGCTTCTCTGAAGTTGGACCGCTTCAGGATGCGACGCGTCGATATCCAGGATCAACTCTAACATATCAAGAGCCGCCGAATAGTGCTTGTTATCGGCAAAGATTTTGGCCTGTAGGAAGGAGTTGTCGATTAGCCCGGCCATTTCGGTACGGGTCCGGGCAAGTTTGTATCCCTGTTGCTGCTGCACTTCCCGAGCATCCTTGATAGCAGCAATCGTCCCAATCACTTCCTGATTATCCTCATCAAATGCCAGCGCACGATAGTAGTAGGCCAGCGCCGAGTCGAGTCGGAATTGCTCGTTGTACATGTCGGCCTTGTCCTTGAAAAACGCAAACTGGCGTTCTTTCTCATCTGCAAGCAGAGCGGTACTCTGCAACCGGGCTTCTTCTTCGCGTCCGGCCTGCTGCTCCGATATCGACGACCCGATCATAAACGAGAGCGAGAACCGATGGCTGTCGGCAAGATAGTCAATGAACTTGTATGCGTAGTCAACGCGCAGTCGGCGGACAGCATACCCGGCTCCAAGAGAGAAGTTGTCCCGATCATACCCGGCCCTCAGTGAATATTTGCCCCTGGCAACCATCTCTGCTCCAGCGTGAATCAGGGCCGAGTGACCCTCCGGTTTTTCCAGATCAATCGAACCGGTCAAATCAATCATGTCTGACAGGCAGATTTCCCGAAACGACAGTCCAGCCGTCACCGAAGTTGGGGAATGCTCGGTTTCATTCTTGAGTTTGATAGCTGCCGGAACAATGTCACGGACAACAAGACCGGTCGAGATACGGTCGGTAATATCCATCCTCAGGCCAAGGTCCATGCCGAACCCATTGTCGGTCAGGTTATCCAACGACTG
>DAOWIM010000345.1 GCA_030640905.1 bacterium | reverse complement strand
CCCTCGTTCTCCGGTAAATTCTACTCGGGTAGCTGAAGCGACGTGTTCCCCATGTCATGAGTTGGCCAGCCTGAACGAAAAGTATGGATTGCCGACCGGGCGGTTGAAAACCTGGTATGATAGTTACCATGGACTCAAGAGCAAAGCTGGTGACGCTACAGTAGCCAACTGTGCTTCGTGCCATGGTGCCCACCTCGTTCTTCCAAAGGCTGATCCCAAGTCTTCGGTTCACTCGGACAACTTGCAGAAAACTTGTGGGGACTGTCACCCCGGTATCTCTCCAGCTATGGCAGCCATACCTATTCATGAAGCCCCCGGCATATCTCAAACGCCGGTGGCCAATGTCGTGAAAAACATTTATGTCATTGCAATATTTGTCATTATTGGATTGATGGTGATCCATTGGATCATTGATCTCCGCAAGCAGATCAAACTGGTCAGAAGCCTGCCTTCAATAAGACGTATGACATTAAATGAAGTCTGGCAGCACACTTTCCTGATGACTACTTTCATTGTGCTTGTTATCACTGGCTTTTCGCTTCGCTATGCCGAAACAGCCTGGGTAAATCTGCTGTTCGGGTGGGAAGGTGGCTTCCCGCTTCGAGGGATTATCCATCGGGTAGCGGCAGTGTTGTTTATTCTGACTACTATTTGGCATATGCTCTATCTAATTACGGCAAGAGGGCGGACCTTCGTGCGTGATATGTGGCCTTCGATCAACGATTTCAAGGAGTTCTTCTGGATGATAGCCTATAATCTAAACTTCAGAAGTGAGAAGCCAAAGTTTGGACGTTTCAGCTATGTTGAAAAAGCTGAATACTGGGCGTTGGTGTGGGGAACTCTGGTCATGATAATCACCGGCTTTTTCCTTTGGTATGACAATCTTGCTGTTGAGTGGTTCCCCAAAGGTTTTCTGGATGTGGTCCTCGTAGTACACTATTACGAAGCCTGGCTGGCTACGCTGGCCATTATCGTCTGGCATTTATATTCGGTCATTTTTAGTCCCGGTGTTTATCCGATGAACCCCTCCTGGATTGATGGTAAGATGCCTCTGGATGTTTACGTCCATGAACATGGCGGTGACCCGGCTCTCGATAAGGATACCGGCGATATTCCAAAGAAATCCGAAGACTCAGGTGATGATACTGAGGATAAGGATACCAGCGATATTCCAAAGGAATCCGAAGATTCAGGTAATGGTACTGAGAATGAGGATACCGGCAACTGAGTGTCTTAACTAGAAAATTGATCTTAAACCCCGCTTCCAACGAGGCGGGGTTTTTCTTTGTCATCGATCGTGAGTCTTAGTGATTTGGGTCAGGCGATGCGATCAGTAATCTTCGTAGAGGCTGTCTGCGGCAATAGAGTCAAAGTCCGGAAACTCATCCTCAAAATATTCGTCATCGAATAGCGGAAGTTCAAACGGCTGCAGGACGACCGATTCAACCATCCCGTCGCGGATAATCTGAAGCGTGGTGCCGTCCTGTTCGTATGTTGCCAGAATTCGTTCAACGAGATTCTTGTGATTTCGGGCCAGCGCACCATCGACCCGTCGTATGATGTCGCCCTCCTGCAAACCGCAGGCATACGCCAGTCGATACGGGTCAATCTGGGCGACCTCAAGCTGACCGGAACCGTTGTGCTTGATCGAAAAGCCAAGCTTACCTTTAAGCGGCAGTCCTTCGACAAACATCCGCGGCCTGACGCTGCCGGTATTCTTGGGGCGACGCGGTGGTCGCGTAGCCAGTACAAGTTTGGATCGCAACGGCTCGGCGGAGACCTGGTCGGCCAGAGTGTGTTCCGGGGTGAGAACCCAGCCGTTTTTGAAATGTTCCCGGAAGACATGAATGCCCGGCATGTTCTGTTGCCAGAAGGCCGACTCGTAGGCCATCTTGGTTGAGTCGTAGCCGATAACATTCTGACAGGTCGCCAGCGCCAGAAGCATAGCAAGGTTGTCGCGACGATACGGTCCCGGTTGCATCAACGGGTGCGCCGCCACTGGGTAGAAGATAGAATCTGCCGGCTGTACCGTCTGGTCAAGCATCCTTCCGGACAGTTGAAACACGAGATTCAGGATCAGGCGGTTGTCGGTCGGCACGGCGGTTAGGAGCGAACCGCGAGCGATCCCACCGAGGGGGATAATCAGCGGGTTGGCCGATCCGGGGGAAGGTCCGTAGCGGACGGTATAGATATCAAAGGAAGCTTCGTTCCACTCAATGCCGGAGAGCTCGCAAAGAATGTGCAACACTGTGTCACCCTTCTCGTTCCAGAATGTGACCAGATCGCTATCGTTGGCACTCAGCCAACGCATATCGCGAGCCGCTGAACGACTACCGTACATGTCGGGCAACAAACTCGCCTGCAACGATGCCGAACGATTATTGATACTGACCAGAGGTGTAAAGTGATCGTAGGAAAAAATCGAGTAATATGTTTCCTGAGCGTGTGCCGCCAGCGGCAGCACAACTGCCAGCATCATGGCCGCGACAATTTTGATCGACAGCCACCGGATACAGTTTCGTTGCAAGCGACACATAGTCAGGCTCAGGCTCCCGCCAGGTCGGGTGCGGGCGGGGCGGTCGTTGTGGTTGGCTGCGATGGTTCCAGTAGTTCAAAGTAGAAGATCGTGTAGAGGTTAGTCAGGACCGTGCCGACAAATCCACCAACAATCAATGAGATCGGCAACCCCATTACGAAGGCCGCCACAAAGGCCGCCGCTATGCCAAAACCGGCTGCCAGTATGATTGCCGCTATAGGGATGCCAAAGATCGCCCAGATGATAGCTTCGCCAATCCCCAAGCCAATCAAGAGGCCTATGTATATCAGGAACATAACAACATTTTTCCCGATGTTGTTGGTAAAGAGCGTGACGCCCTCGGCAAGACCGTCTCCAATTGAAACTTTCCTGACAACAATAGCGCGCTGCGCTAAACAATAGATGCTGGAGCCCATCACCACCGCGCAGATACCAAACGGAATCAGGATCAGAAGCGACGCCAGACCGATCGTCCAGTGAAGCTCAAAACAAATCAGCCCGATCAGAAAGGTCAGCAGGCATCCGACAATCATTACAAAAGAGAAAACTATCCACAGTCCGGCAAACTTCAGGAAGTTATCCAGACCGACCGAGAACGAATCGGAGAACCGGTACGTTCCGCCACGTGTGATCCGGTTGACGGCATCGATCAAAGCCGGGGCTGCGATAAAAGACAGGCAGATCAGCGCCAGCAATAGCAGACCGAACCAGATCAGAAGTGGCGCCAGTATATGATAGATGTCGGCAAGAACGCTGGTGTCGAATCCGAACGAAGAAAAGTCTAACTGTTCTGTCTCGCCAGTATTCCAGTTAAAACCGGAAGACCCGGCGCCGGCGAACAGACCGAATATCCACAACGATTTGTAATTCCAGGCTACGTTAAACGACTTGCTTACAATTTTCCCGTATTCCAATTCCGAACTCCGGCTTTTGGTCCTAAATCTCTTCTGCCCACAACTATCGAGAAATGGGGTTGGCAGTCAACAATAATCAAATGGAACAGAATCCGCATCGTGAATGGCCATTCGAGACGGTCTCCGGGCTGTCTTGTCGTGGTTGTTTTTTTGCCGGGGTGTCTTATATTGTCCCCGATGAGTAATAATGTTATTAGCAGGATTGAGGGCGGGGATTTTTTTCTGATCGCCGGACCATGTGTGGCTGAATCGGCGGACCTCTGTCTGCATGTCGCTGAGCAGGTTGCGGAACTGGCCCTCAAACACGATTTGCCCTGTGTATTCAAATCGTCCTACCAGAAAGCCAACCGTCTCTCGGCTGGTTCACCTACCGGACCGGGGATTGATGAAGGGTTGTTGATTCTGCAGAAGGTGAAGCAGGAAACTGGCCTGCCGGTGCTGACCGATGTTCACGAAACTATCGAAGTTGATCCGGTGGCCGAAGTGGCCGACATCCTCCAGATTCCGGCTTTTCTCTGTCGCCAGACAAGCCTGGTAGTGAAAGCGGCGGCTACCGGTAAGTGGGTGAATATCAAAAAAGGCCAGTTTCTCGCGCCGGAGGATATGGCCAAGATAGCGGCCAAGGCTGACTCGAAGAAAGTGATGCTCACCGAACGCGGCACGACCTTTGGATACCGGAATCTCGTGGTCGATTTCCGTTCATTGCTGATAATGAAGGAAACCGGTTTGCCGGTCGTGTTTGATGCTTCCCATTCGCTCCAACTTCCCGGTGGCGGCGGTGACGTCTCGGGCGGTCAGCCAGAATTTATAGAGCCGATGGCCCGCGCGGCCGCGGCGGTTGGTATCGACGGCCTGTTTGTCGAGACTCATCCGGAACCAGACAAGGCGATGTCGGACAGAGGTGCGATGTTACCGCTTGCCCAACTGGAAGAACTGGTGACATCGGTGTTGAAGATCAAAGAGGCTACCAATTAGATGGCGACAAAGTTGACACGGGAACAGTTTGTCCAAAAGCTTGGGAGTATAAAATTGCTCGCGCTTGATGTCGATGGCGTCCTCACCGATGACAAGATATATTTTGGACCCGATGGTTTCGAGATGAAGCAGTTTAATATCTCCGATGGTTTCTTCATGGTTCTGGCCATGCGGAGTGGATTGGAACTGGCGATTGTCTCGGGGCGCTGCTCTCCGGCGACCGATACCCGCATGAAGGATCTCGGCGTGAAGCATGTCCTTCAAGGGATGAAAGATAAGGTTGAGATGATACGGCCACTCTTGAACGATCTGGGTGTGAGTTTTGACCAGGTGGCATTTATGGGTAACGAATTACTTGATATCAAGCTGGCCCGCAAGGTCGCGCTATCGATTGGTCCGTCCGATGGTTCCCCGCGATTCCTTGACGAGGCCAGTTACGTAACCAGCAAACCGGGTGGCAACGGCGCTGTCCGCGAAGTGCTGGAATGTTATTTTGAAGCTATCGGCATTGACCCGCAGAGTTATATAATATGAGTGACCTGAAAAAATACGCCCGCGATATCATCCGGCAGGAAGCTGAAGCGGTATTGGCTATGGCTGACCGTTTGGACGATTCTTTCAATAATGCGGTGGACGTGATCCTCGACTGCAAAGGGCGCGTGATTGTGGCCGGGATGGGGAAGTCGGGTTTGGTTGGTAAGAAGATCGTCGCGACATTCAACTCAACTGGTATATCATCATTTTTTCTGCATCCAGCCGAAGCGATGCACGGCGATCTCGGTTTGATGCGTTCCGATGATGTCCTGATGTTGATTTCCAAATCGGGGCGGCTCGGCGAAATGGATATGCTCGTCTCGACAGCCCGCCGGTTTGGTGTAAAGATTATTGCACTCTGTGGCACACCTGCCTCCGAACTCTTCACCCGCGCTGATATTGTACTGGACTGTTCGGTTGAGAAGGAAGCCTGCCCCAATAACCTGGTGCCGACTTCATCTTCCACCGCTACCCTTGTGATGGGCGATGCCCTGGCGGTAGCTCTCTTGAAGGCGCGTGATTTCTCTGCTTCCGATTTTGCCGAACTCCATCCGGGTGGATCTCTGGGACATCGTCTGCTCATCCGCGTCTCGGAGTTGCACCACATTGGCGATGAAATCCCAATTGTGTCGACTGACGCCTCAATGAGCGAATTGACTATCGAGATGACATCCAAGAGGCTGGGCTGTGTCTTGACTATTGATAGCGAGAAAAAAGTAACCGGTATCTTCACTGATGGCGACCTGCGACGACTGGCTCAGAATGCCGGGAATTTTTTTGACTACACAGCCAAACAGGTCATGGTGAGTAAACCGAAAACAGTCTTAGCCGAGGCGTTACTCGATGCCGCTCTGGCCGTCATGGAAAAACATGCGATAACGCAGTTAGCCACTGTTGATGCTGACGGTCGACTGGTTGGTGTCATTCATCTGCACGATATCCTGAGGTCTAAACTTGTTTGATCGGGCTCCTCTGAGCTGAACACCCAATCTTCAAGGTTACCGAAACTGAAACCGGCGGAACCGGAGAATGCGACTTCCCAAAGAACTGAAACATGATCTTGTCTTCAAACTGGTCAGAGGACTGATCAGTCTGATCAATCTGCTACCGCAACGTGTTGCGCTCTTTTGTGGTTCTGTTCTCGGCATGATGGCGTGGAGCATCCTCACTAAGGAGCGGTACCGCGTATCCCGACACCTCACGCTTGTTCATGGCAACAGTCTGACAGCCGCAGAGAAGAACAATATCGGCCGTTCGTTTTTTATCAATTCGGGCAAGAACTTGATTGATGTCCTCCGTCTGCGCAAACATTACGATTCCGAAATCAAGCCACGCGTTACTATTGAGGGGTTGGAACATTGGGACAGAGCGTACAAGAGGGGAAAGGGTATTATCGGCATTACCGGTCACATCGGGAATTTCGAACTTCTGGCTGTTCACTTAGCCTCGCTTGGCTACCGCGTGGCCGTCATTGGGCGCGAACTGTACGATACGCGAATGGATGAAATGCTTGTTTCTAATCGGGAGGCGCTCGGCCTGACCAATATAGCCACAACCGATTCTCCCCGGAAACTCCTGCAATGGCTCAAAGATGGTGGCGCTGTCGGTGTCCTGATGGATACCGATTCTTCACGGGTGCGCGGCATGTTCATTCCGGTATTCGGTCGTCTCGCTCAAACACCGGTCGGGCAGTCAATGCTGGCTTTGAAAACCGGTGCCGCGCTGGTGCCGGCCGTCTGCCTCCGAAACGAGGACAACACCTACCGGATAGTCGTAAAACCGGAGATCGAGTTTGACCGAACCGATGATTTTGATCGCGATGTGTACGATCTCACTTTGAAATGCAGCCGGATTATTGAGGAGATCATCAACGAGAACAAATCCCAGTGGATCTGGATTCATAACCGTTGGTGTGCCCGCCCTCCGGAAACCGCTTGACTTTCGGGCGATTTTTTCGACCTTTAGCGCCGAGATAAGTACAATAGAACAGCTATGAACAATTTATATCGCACACTCTTTGTCGTTCTCTTGATTGCAGCCCTGTTGCCGGGTTGCGTGCAGGATAAGACGCCGCCCAGTGAGCCGACACAAAGCTCCGATAGCGCCATGTTGCCCGATACCGACCTGCTGGGCGCCACGATATACCTGTACGACCGCGGCGAAATTACCGCTGAGATACAGGCTGAGAAAATAATCAAATTCGAGAAACAGGATTCAACCGTCGCCTTTGATCTGTTTATCGATATTCTCGACTCGCTGGGACAGACCAGCACTACTATAGTGGGCGATTCGGGGATCATTCGCGAAAGCCGCAAACTGTTATCAATCTACGGCAACGTCGTTGTTATCAATGTTGACAGCCTGAAACTCGAAACCGATTTTTTGTACTGGAATTCTCGCAAGGGGAAGATTCAGACCGATGCTTTTGTGAAAATCACGCAGGGCGAGGATATTATGACAGGCTGGGGGCTTGAGGCCGACGAAAACCTCTTCCCGTTCAGAATTCTCAAGAATGTGTCCGGTACGATTACCGACCCGGAGAGACTTGGGGATAACAAATAAATGGGTGGCAGTGTGACGATCAATTGGGCGTAAACGCCTCGACCAGATTGAACCGACCCTTCTTGACCTCAAACTCATCGATCAATTCGCGATAGATCAGGTTGCCATCAAAATCCTCAAATTCGATTCGCAGCCGATAAAGGCCCGGTGCGATCTCGAAATCACCAACATGAATGTTACCCGGTAGAAACTGGGTGGTTCGCAGGTCGGCGTTCTCCAGCGCATCGCTGACAACATCAACTACCGCTTTCTTCAACCAGCCAGCCAACCCTTCGTCATCGACCTTTTTCTTCGCTTTATGATTGGCCAGCCCCTTGGTGATGGCTCGCGCGACAGTGCGAAGGTAGATCAGCGACTTCTTCGCCTCGAACGTTTCGATAGCGACTTTGGAAACATCTTCAATCAATTGCAGGTGACCTACTAGTTCGTTGTTGGCAAAGACGTTTATCCTGCTCACGACTGACGGCTGGGCGACCATCATTGGAATTGAAAATTTGAAATAGTAGTCAGCCTTGACATCCATTGGAAGGTGCGAGTATTCCGTGTTGGCCCGTTCGGGATCGTCGTACATGATCTGTGCGAGTTTTAGCTGCTTATCGGTGCGGAGACGAAGGTTGAGCGCCTCTTTCACCGGGGCCAGACCGGTCAGACCGACCACGCTCAGGATGGCTTGATCCTCAGAATGGTATCTTACTTCCGGCATGTCAAAATCATAGATGTGCGGTTGGGTCGCAAAAGCATCCTTCAGGAGATCAAAGTCAATCCGAGCATCATCGGCGTTACCTTCGGCGGCATACATGTGCAGACTGAGATAACGCGCGAAGGCATCGTTGAAGAACCGAACTTTCTTCGCCTCATAGTCGATTGCTACCACTGAAGTATCCTCTTCGGCTGCCATTCGGAATTCCCGGGCCATATCGACGTACTTCTGTTCGAGGAGATCAAGTTTTTCGTTGGCTCGCCTGATCTCTACGAACGCATCTTCGTATTCCCCCAGGGCGTTGTAATTGAGGGCCATGATCAGATTCGTGTAGAGAACCTCGAAATCTTCCCCGGCATATTCCAAAACATTGTCGTTAAGCAGCATTGATGCAACAGCGCGGGAAACGCTCTTGGTGAAAAGTTCTTCGGCGGCGCGTTCAGCTTCGGCCAGCTTCAGGTTGCTTTGTTGATAGTCTCCGGCGTAGTGGTTGGCCAGACCGGCGTCGATGAAATAGATCAGCCGATCTTTTTTGGAATACTTGTTTTTGTCGCGGGCTTGTTCAATCTGTTGCCGAGCGGTTTCGTAGTTGTGAGCGCGTAGTTCGGCTGTTATCGGAACATAGAAAGCTTTCTTTGTCGCGACCGAACTGCAGCCCGAAACAATGCCCAGTATCAGAAGGGCCGACACCAGAAGCGCCGACCCGATGTGAAACGCTCTATGAAGCATCTACCACTTTCTGCTACCCTGCGAGATGCCCTTCTTGATTTTTTTGGTGCCGATCCAAACCTTCTCCGCCGATTCGATATTGATCAACTCCAGATCGGTTTGATAGAATACTGTTTTGCTGCCACCTTCCTGATCGACGATAGCCTTGATCGCACCGAGCAGAACAAAATCAGCGCCGGTTTCTTTTTTGAAGCGTGCCATAGTCTCCGGTGAGGCAAATTCCTGCTGGTGGGCCCGTTCATCAAAGATATCTTCTCGCTGCACCTTGGCGGCAACGAATTTGACCTG
>DAOWIM010000097.1 GCA_030640905.1 bacterium | reverse complement strand
GGGATAAATTCCGGAGGACTGCAAAGTACTATGAATACTAGAACGAATTGCCTGATTCTTACCATTTTGGTCGGACTCCTTCTTATGACCGGTTGTGGACAAGAAGGCGAGAAGGTCTTTGCCGAGATTGGTGACCACAAAGTCACACAGCAGGAATTTGACGAGAGCTTTCCGATATGGACGTTCCGTTTCACCAGCGCCCAGGATGAATTTGACGGCAAACGAGCGCATCTTGATTCACTGATTAATACCTGGCTCCTCATTGACGCTGCCTACGAGATGGGACTTGATCAGTCAGAAGAGTTGGCCAGGGTTGTTGTGCTCAACGAAGATAAGTTCTTGCTTGATGCCTTGTACCAGAAGTATGTGCTCAGCAAGGCCGTGCCCACTGAATCAGAATTGATCGACCATTACAATCATATGGAATTCAGAATTCGGGCTGCTCACATTCTGGTGGACAATCTTGATACGGCTCAGATGCTCATGGGTCGCCTTGAGCAGGGCGAAAGCTTTGAAAAGTTGGCTTTTGACTATTCCATTGACCCCAGCGCCCAGCAAAGGAAGGGAGACCTCGGTTATTTTACCTGGGGTGCGATGGTTGAGGAATTTCAGCAAGCCGCTTTTGCTCTGGAGCCGGGCGAAGTTTCAACGCCGGTGAAAACACAGTTTGGTTTTCATATCATCAAGCTCATTGACAGGGTTCCCAACGCGCAGCGTCCCGATCTTGAGTCGACAAGAGACGAATTAACCGCCGAGGTGACCAAGCAGAAACAGGGCCGACTGGGAATGGAGTATATCGAGCAGTTGAGAGAGAAATACACTATCAGGATAGATACCGTCACCTGCCGCTATGTGATGAACAAAAGGGAGCAAATGTATCCTCCGATGGTTCTTAAGACTTTGCCGAAGAACGATTTTGACACCGAAGCGCTTGATCGTGACGAAAAAGAACTCGTGCTGGCCAGTTGGGAAGGTGGTCAGCTTACATTGATGGAATATCTCACCCAGATCAGGGAAATGTCACCTCAACAACGTCCGGATTTCGACAATTACGACGGTCTGGCTGAGACCATTTTTGCGTTAAAGTCTCGCGACATTCTGATCATTGAGGCGCACCGCGAAAGCATCGACACCTCGCCGGAATTCCTGAGGAAATTGAAACTGTTCCGGGAACTCAACATGGCGGACCTGATGAAATCAGATTCAATCCCAAGACCTGAGCCGCCAGATGACGAGACTATCCGACGGTATTACGATGAGCATCTCGACGAGTTTACAACGCCGGCGAAAGTTCACATCTATGAAATTCTTCTTAGCGATGAGTTGCAGGCGCAGAAACTCAAGAACGAGATCAGATCGCTGGCCGCTTTCAAAGAGAAAGCGACCGAATTGACCGAACGCCCCGGTCGTCGTACCACTAAAGGCGATATGGAATATATCGAAGAAACCTGGTTCCCGGAGATATTCAAAGCTGCCTGGGAGACGCCAATTGGCGCCATAGGTGGACCGGTGGCAAGTTTTAGTAAGCACTCTATCTTCTATGTTGTGGACAGACTGGACGCTCAGTTGAAAGATTATCTTGGCCAGAAACGACTGATCTACGAGAAATTGGCAGCCGAGCGCAGTGAGGCCGCTTTGCTGCAGTGGTTTGAAGAACGAAGGGAAGTCACTCCGGTAAAGGTGTATGAGGATCGTCTCTGGGGGACGGTAGACGAGAAAACGTACGCCGAAATGGATACGACCCAAAACTGATGGTGTCATCAATGAAGCGAATGATATGCGGACCGCTGTTTGCGGTGCTGGTTCTGGTAGCAGTGGGAACGGCCACGGCTCAGAGGGATGTGGTAGACAAGATCGCTGTGGTGGTCGGGGATCGCGTTATTCTGTCCTCAGAGTTGACCGCTCAAGTGCAGTTGTATGCCTTCCAAGGTGGGCGGCAGGTGAACACTGAGGACGAACTGCGCGAACTGGAGAATGAAGTTCTTCAGCAGATGATTACCGAGCAGTTGTTCTTGATTGAAGCCCGACAGGACACGTCGATAACAATCCGCCCCGAGGAAATCGAGCAGGCGCTCGACGAACATATTACCCGGATTGCCGGGAATTTCGACTCGGAGCAGGCTTTTCTGGACGCCCTGGCGGCGGAAGGACTGAATGTTCGCGAGTTGAGAAAAAAGTACCGTACCGATGTGGAGAATCAGCTACTTCGCCAGCGATTTATCCAGAGGAAGCTCTATTCGGTCTCGGTATCGCGGCGTGAGGTTGAAGGGTTCTACGAGAAATTCAAGGACTCTATCCCGGCCCAACCTGAGGGCGTCAAACTGGCTCACATTCTCAAGGCTTTTGCTCCCTCTCCGGCGGTGGAAGATTCGATTAAGAACCGCGCTTTGGAGTTGCGGCAAATGATTCTCGACGGTGCCGACTTCGCTACCCTGGCAGTGCAGTATTCCAGCATGGGGACCGGAGCCAATGGCGGCGATCTCGGGTATGTCAGCCGTGATGATGTTGTTCCAGAATTTGCTCGTGCGGCGTTTAATCTGTCGGTCGGCGATATTTCCGGTGTGATCCGTACGCCGTTTGGTTATCACGTGATCAAGTGCGAAGACAAAAGAGGCGAGCAGCTCAAGCTGCGGCATCTGCTGCTGGCGGTGGCGCCTTCGAGCGATGATTCGGCAGCGACTGTAGCCCTGGTCGATTCTTTGATTGGAGTCGCTCGCGATGGCGGTGATTTTGCCGAGATGGCAAAGGCGTACTCCGAGGATAACGAAACACGGGCCAAAGAGGGTGAGCTTGGTTGGTATGCTATTGATCAACTGCCGGCAGAGTTTGCCGGTGCGGTGGCGGGTTGGAAAACTGCGGGTGAATATCGAGGGCCGATCACCTCTCGATTTGGTTTGCACATCCTGAAGCTGCTGGAATATCAGGAAGAGAAACAACTCGATCTGGATGCCGACTACGACCGTATCAAGGAGATGGCCCGTCAGGATAAGACCGGCAAGCTCGTTGATGAATGGATTGTGGAACTCAAAGCGCGAACCTACGTTGATAATCGACTCTAATGCGACTGGATGACTATCTCTCAACAGTCGGTGTGGTCAAGCGCCGCACTATCGCCAAAGAGCTGGCCGGAAACGGGCTGGTCGAGGTGAACGGTCGCAAAGTTAAACCAGCCTATCAAGTGAAAGTGGGCGACATTGTTGCGATCAAGGGTAGTCGCGGATTTACAGTCGAAATCCTGAACATCCCCACCGGCTCGGTTCCAAAACCTGAACGAGAGAACTACTTCAAGGCAATAGAATAGCCATTTCCACGCTTCTTCACATTTTGTTCATATCGAAGAAAAGTAATTGTTCCGGCGGCGTGCTTGCCGTATGGTCGGTCTATGTCTAAGGAACGATCCAAACTCAGCCTCCCCAAACTTAGCTGGCAGCGGTCTGTCTGCGAGGTTTGCGGGAAGGCGTTTGATTATCCCGGTAAGCGCAAGCCTCATACATGTAACAGCGGCGAGTGTCGGCACAAGTATCATTACAAGATCGATCCCACGACCTGGGCCAGCTACGCCCCGACGTTGTTTGATGTGACGACTTCGGTTGAGTAGGATCTGTCCAAGCGCTTAACCCCGTAGGTCAGTCCGCCGCGGCGGATGCACTCCTGACACTTGTTCGCGGGAGCACAGTCCGCCTCGGCGGACCGCGCTACTCTCCTGTGTACCCCGTTGTGTCGGGTCTTGATCCGCCTATGGCGGATTGTGACCTGACACGTAACATGTTAAACAGAGGCGGCAGGTCACACAAATCCGCTTGCGCGGATTCGCAAGACCTACCGCAACTATGTATTGAGACTTTTTCAACACGCCCTTAGGAAGATTTTCCCCATTTCACCAGTTTGTCCTCCGGCCAGCTTTCAGCCCACTTTATGGCTTCCGGTTCATTTGCCAAGAACCCTTTCACCAGACCCCATCTTTCGCGCGTCAAGTCCTCGACACTCTTTGGCAGAAAGTACAGGTATCTGGAAAAGTCAGGCTTGACGAACTCAGCAACCCAGCGGGAAGGCACAAAGAAAACCTCAGGCTCCCAGCTACCGTCCTTCTCTTCATGCAGGTCGATGAATGCATACCAGAGTGATGGACTGTACTTATCAATAGCTCCAGCACCGACATCCCATTCCCAACCTTCATTTCCGTACCTCTTTCGTCGATACGCATTTCTGGATGTTTTCACCTGGATAGACAGCGTTGTTAGTCCATCAGGAGAACAAGCCATAACATCCACACTCGGCGCATTGCCCAGAGTAAGGCCTACATTAATCTCACGCATAGCAAGTCCATACGAAAGGTGAAACTGTCCCGCCGCACCAACGAATTGTGATTTACCTTTTCCCATTATGCCTCCTAACAATGATTATGCCATTAGCATATAACTGCAGTCACAGGCTCACTCCTTCTGTTTGAGAAGCTGCCGTGTTTTCATTGTCCATTCCTCAGCAGTACTATATGCAGATTTCGACAGGATGGCAAGCGTACTTCGATTCGAAGAACCGCATATTGCGCATTCGTAGAATGCTGATTTCACGCTCGACCTAAGGCCTTTTTGGCCACTCCCGCGCATCCGTGCCGTCGGGAGCATCAAAATCATCTAATTTCAAGTTTCTCCAGTATCGAAAAAAATAATAAACTTTGTGAACTTATCAGTAATAATACGTGTTACGGATAATAAGAACTTGAGGATATATTATGGAAACTGCACCAAACCAGAGAAACACAAAGCAGCGCCAGGTTATTCTGGAGGAGCTACGGAAGCTGAAGTCTCATCCAACAGCAGCGGAGTTATACCAGAAAGTGCGGAAACGCCTGAAGAAAATCAGCCTTGGGACGGTCTACCGTAATCTGGAACTGCTGGCGGGAAATAAGTCGATCCAGAAGCTCTATATGAGTGGCTCGGAGGCGCGCTTTGATGGCGAGACCAAGCCGCATCATCATGCTCGTTGCACCAAGTGTGGGGCGGTCGACGATCTATTCGAACTTCCTCAGAATATTGTGCAACAACGGCATATGAACCTGGATGATTATGATATTCGCGGGTATCGCATCGAGTTCTATGGACTTTGTCGGAAATGCAAGTCAAGAAAGCAGACAGCAAAAACAACGAAATAGAATACCAAAGGAGAAAAAGATGTCAAACTTAGTAACCAAAGAAGCCCCGGATTTCGCTGCCCAGGCGGTGATGGGGGACAATTCATTTTCGGAATTGAAACTTTCAGACTATCGTGGCAAGCATGTCGTGCTGTTTTTCTACCCACTGGACTTCACGTTTGTGTGTCCCTCGGAAATCATCGCCTTTGATAAGGCGCTTGACAAATTCAAGGCCAAGAGCACGGAAGTGATCGGCGTCTCGGTTGACTCGCATTTCACCCATCTTGCCTGGAAAAACACCCCGGTTGACCAAGGCGGTATTGGTCAGGTCAAGTACCCGCTGGTCGCCGACCTAAACAAGAATATCTCCCGCGACTACGGCGTTCTTGTTAACGATGCGGTGGCTCTGCGCGGATTGTTCCTGATTGACAAGGACGGCATTGTCCGCCATCAGTTGGTCAATGACCTTGGTCTGGGTCGGAACGTCGAGGAAGCGCTGCGTATGCTTGATGCATTACAGTTCACCGAGAAACATGGCGAGGTCTGCCCGGCCAACTGGCGGGAAGGCGATGACGCAATGAAACCGACGGCTGAGGGTGTGGCTGAGTACCTGGCCAAGCATAGCCAGGTAAGCACTTGACGACGGCTATCGACCATGAAAATTCAGAAAAAGATAATTGACAACACGAAATGCTGGTAGGAGATTGGAGATACTCTGGTAGTCTCAACCGGCAAGATCATCGAAAAGAACTGATGATAGGGTTACTGAGACAAAACTGATTCAGAAAGTTGTAATCGACTATTTCATTGCTTGAACATATAGGAGGTGTCTATGCCTGATGAACCAGTTGGATGTGCCAAGCCCACCGGAACAGTAATCGGTGAGGTTGCTGAAAATATGGATCGACTTGAAAGCGATCCAAGAGTAGGAGGAAAGAGTATGGTCATGGTTAGAGTGGGCGGAAAAGCCCCCGATTTTGAAGCTCCCGCGTATCACAAAGGGAAGTTCATAAACATAAAGCTGTCTGATTACTCAGGGAAGTGGGTACTACTGTGCTTCTATCCGGGTGATTTCACTTTCGTCTGACCGACAGAACTGTCGGCGGTCGCCGGCAAAATTGATGAGCTCCACAAACTCGGTGTTGAAGTTCTATCGGTCTCGACTGACAGCATATTCGTGCATAAGATTTGGGAAGAGGAAGAGCTTTCCAAAATGACTAAGGATGGTATTCCCTGGCCTATGGTTTCTGATGGTGCGGGTAATCTCGGCAAAGTTTACGGTGTCTATGATGAAGGGAACGGCGTTAATATTCGCGGACGTTTCTTAATCGATCCTGACGGTGTGGTTCAGGCAATGGAAGTCATGACGCCTCCTGTTGGTCGCAAGATCGAAGAAACAATACGCCAGGTGCACGCTTTCCAGCATGTTAGAAAGACAAAAGGTGCTGAGGCGTGTCCTGCTGGCTGGGAACCGGGCAAGAAAACTTTGAAACCCGGGCCGGATCTGGTTGGAAAGGTCTGGAAAGAGTGGCAACCCGAATAGTCTCAACCAGTGGACAACAGTTTCAGAGAATAGGAATATGGCAAAACTATTATGGAGGATGAAATGACTTTTGAAGAAGCCATCAAGACAGCAATAGACTACGAGACCAAAGTTCGTGATGTGTATCTTGACAATGTTGACAACATAGCCGACGAGACCGGTCGCCGAGTATTCAAAACACTCGGCGATGAAGAACAGGGTCATCTGGACTATCTGAATGCGCGTCTTGCCGAATGGCGGGAAACGGGAAAAGTATCGTGCTTGAAACTGAAAACGATCGTTCCGGCCCGCGAAGTCATCGAAGAAGGCGTCAAGAAGCTGGACGATCACCTCTTGGAGCGAGACTTCGGCACCGAACGGGAGATGCTGCGGAAAGCTCTGCGGCTTGAACAGGAAACCTCGGACTTCTACCGAAAGATGGTTGCGGAGCTCGGGGAGGATGGTGTCCTGTTCCAGCCCTTCATGGAGATAGAAGAAGGGCACGAAGCGATTGTGCAAGCGGAACTGGACTATCTTAACAAAACCGGTACGTTCTTTGATTTCCAAGAGTTTAACATGGAATATTAGTAACAACGATTCCTGGCTCTACAGGCCAGGGTTGGAAAAAAGATAAGAAATAAAGGAGATATGAAATGGCTACGAAAAAACTACAAGTATACAAGTGCAGTGTATGCGGTAACATCGTCGAGGTGGTTCATGCCGCCGCCGGCACACTGGTTTGCTGCGGCCAGAAAATGAAGCTCTTGAAAGAGGGCGAGACCGATGCTGCTACAGAGAAACATGTGCCGGTCATTGAGAAAATTGACGGTGGCTACAAAGTGAAAGTCGGTGATGTCGCTCACCCGATGGAAGACAAACACTATATCGAGTGGATCGAGTTGCTGGCCGATGGCAAAGCGTACCATCAATTCTTGAATCCGGGTGACACGCCCGAAGCCGTATTCATGGTCGAGGCTGACAATGTAAGTGCTCGCGAATATTGTAACCTTCACGGACTATGGAAAGGGTAACCAAACTACGGCCAGCGGAGTTGCACAGCAGTCGGAAAAT
>DAOWIM010000291.1 GCA_030640905.1 bacterium | reverse complement strand
GCCAGATACTCAGAGGTGCCTTCCTTGAGGATTTTGCCATCACACATTATGTACGCCCGAGAGCATATCGATAAAGTTTCTCTCACATTATGATCAGTTATCAGTACGCCGAGCCCCTTCTCAACCAACCGACGGATGATTTTCTGAATATCTTCCACCGCAATCGGATCAATGCCGGCGAATGGTTCATCCAGCAGCATAAACTTCGGTTCATTCACCAGAGCCCTCGTGATCTCCACACGTCGCCTTTCTCCTCCGGAGAGAGTATACGCTTTGCTCTTTCTGAGATGTACGATGTCCAACTCATGGAGGAGTTGTTCCAATCGGGCCTTCTGTTCCTTGCGACTGAGATTTCGGTACTGCAGAATCGACATGATATTATCTTCCACCGTCATCTTGCGAAAAACAGATGCTTCCTGAGCAAGATAGCCGATGCCGAGTCTGGCTCGTTTGTACATCGGCAATCGATCCATTCTGAGATCGTCCAGGCTAACATAGCCGCGGTCCGGTCTGATAAACCCGATGATCATATAGAAAGTTGTTGTTTTTCCGGCGCCATTGGGGCCGAGCAGACCGACCACCTCACCGGGCTGAACCTCTATTGACACGCCGTTGACAACGGCCCGTTTGCGGTAATATTTGCAAAGATCCTCTGAAGACAGGACGGCCATAGTATAATATAACGCCTCAACAGAGTTTTATACAACAAGATTTCCGATCCAGCACACCGTTTGCTCATCGAATCTAGTCTGGATATTTTGCTTTGCTCGCGTGTAAAATGTCGTAAATTCCCGAAAATGATACCGACATGAAGTATCATCAAGACCACGAAAGAGGACAAATAATGCAAAAAATCGTATCAGGAATTCTCGTATTCTTTCTGTTGTTGACCGGTTGTTCCAAGTCTCCACAGGATCAGGTGGAGGAACTCAATGAAGTGGGACTCAGCCAGGTAGCCGCTTTCGATTTCTCCGCTGCCAGGGAATCGTTTGAAGCCATTCGCCAGATCGATTCCATTTCGACAGTTTCTCAGTATGGCCTGGCGCTGGTCGACGAGGCGGAAGGCAAATGGTTTGACGCGATTCGTGTATACGGTGAGATCGCGGCAGATCAGCCCGATTTCCTGCCGGCCCATACCGGTTTGGTGCGGTGCCTGATGCTGGTCAACATGCCCGAGAAGGCGTTGCAGGCGGCTATTCGCCTCAGTGCCCTGGCGGGTGATGATCTTCAGATACGATTGACAATTGTTGATATTTTACTGGCCAATGCGATGTATGAACAGGCAGCCGAGGAACTTGACCGCCTGATGGCCCAACAGGATACTGGAGAACTCAACCTCGCCCGGGCTCGCCTCTTGTATCTGGAGAACAAAGTAGATTCAGCTGCGGTCCTGATGTCGGCCAGCCTGGCAACCCCCGGCGACAATCTCCTTTTCTACCAGGAAGCTGCCAGGTGTCTTGAGGTAGCCGGACAACTTGATTCGTCGATGGCCATGAGCCGAAAAGCCTGGAGTCTGGACAGTACTGATCACCGTGTGCTGATCGACCATTTCATACGATCTATCCGAACCGGACATGATTTTGATGGTCAGTCAGTAATTCGGTATGCGAGAGCATCTGCAACCTCAGAGTACTTGCCGTTCAAACTGGAATGGCTTTTCCATCGTCCGGTTATACCTGCCGGTCCGTACCGGTTGGCGGGCAATAACCTCAGGGGGCTTGATCCGCTCGGAGTGTCTACAACAGTTTTCGATATCGAAGCAATGTCCACCGGGGTTGATGACCTGAATCTCATGACAGACCTCGCCCTTCTGGAAAAGATATTGGTCGATGGTGGTTTTCGCAGCGAGTTCTTGGTTTTGGTACGCACATATATATTTAATGTCTTCGTCAAATCCGATATGCAAACGCTGATAACTAAACAACTGGAGCTTCTTGGCCCGGAATTCGTGGCGCCCGAAGATTTACGTTTCGTTGACGCCTGCCTCAAGAATCTACAGGGTCAATCTGAGGCATTTGATGAAGCTATGGACGTGATAACGGCTTCGGGCAAGGATGATGCCGCCTATCAGACGAGAATTGGCGACGCCTATGGCGGACCATTTAACAATCGCTTTGAAAAAGCAGAAAAACATTACAAGGCTGCCTTGAAACTGGATAAGTGGTATCGTCCGGCCTTTGATCGCTTGATAACGATGCTGAAACGCCAGGAACGGTACAGCGATGCTCTGAAAACATACCAACAGTATACCGATCTGGTAGAACGCTATCCGTTGTTGATGGCCCAGGAGGCGGTGTTGATGGTACGTAACGATCAGATTGAGAACGGTCTGGCTCTACTTGCAAAGAGTGTTGGCGCTGTTCGTGGAAGGACTCGTTTATTCAAACAAGTTATCCAACTGCTGGAAGGGAAAGGCAAGTTGGATGAAAGACGCCAGGTAATGAACCTCATGCTGGAACTAACACCGCACAATCACCACGCCCTTCTCCTGGCCTCCGATATTGAGAACGACGATGGGGATTTCGCCCGAGCGCAGCAGTTGGCAAATACGGTCGTAACCGCCAACCCTGATGATCTCGGTGGAAGGGCGCGTCTGGCACTGGCGTTTTACAATCTGGGTGACCGGGAGAGAGCTTTTGATCTGTTTGACTCAGTGTTGATAGCGAAGAAACGTCAGGTCGAAGCCAACTACTACTATTCCAGGATTCTGGCAGCCGAGAAGATTGACCTTCGACGTGCCGAAAATATGGCCAGAAGAGCGCTCTACCGATCTGATCGCGACGTGAAATACCAGATCAATCTATCGTACGTTTATTATCAGAGTGAACGATACAAGCTATCGAAGGCTGAGGCGCAGAAGGTCGCAAGAAAATTCCCACAGCTCCCGCAGCCATTCTTTCGGTTGGGCATGGCGCAACACATGATGAAAAATGATGCCGCCGGGAAGAACCTGCAGCGAGCAATTGATCTTGGTTTGAGAGGCGATGATCTGATAGTGGCGAAAGAAACATTGGCCAAACTGTAGGGTTGGCGTTGAGGAAGATCGGGTGCAGAAGCCGCCTGAAAAAATTCGGAAGTTGATTCTTGTTACCGGAGGGGCGGGTTATGTCGGTTCGGTGCTAGTCGACCGACTCCTCGACAGCGGGCACCGCGTTCGTGTCCTGGACAATCTCTCCCACGGCGACTCACCGTATCCGGGCAGATCGTTACTTCCATTTACGTCGAACGATAACTTTGAATTCATCCACGGTGACATTCGAGTAGAGCGCGACATTGAGACCGCCCTTGACTCAATAGATGCGGTCGTTCATCTGGCGGCGATCGTTGGCGATCCGGTGTGCAGCAAACATCCCGAACTGGCAACTGAAGTCAACGAACGCGGATCGCAGCTTCTCTGTAGCCTGGCCATTAAGCACGGCATAAGACGGTTTGTCTTTGCCTCGACCTGTTCCAACTATGGCCGGATGGTTGATGCCGATGGATACGTCGATGAAACCTCGCCACTAAATCCGATTTCGCATTACGCTCGTCTCAAGGTTGGATTTGAAAAATATCTGTTGTCCTTGGGCGAGCCTGCCTTTGAACCGGTATGCCTGCGGTTTGCCACCGCTTATGGTCTCTCGCATCGTCCGCGCTTTGATCTGACCGTCAATGAGTTCACCCGTGAGCTACTGATGAACCGGCGGCTTGATATCTACGGCGAACAATTCTGGCGACCATACTGCCACACTCACGACCTTGCCGTTGCTTGCATGATGGCGGCGACTGCTCCTTCCGAACAGGTTGCCTACGTGGCTCTCAATGTCGGCGACACCGCCGAGAACTATCAAAAAAAGACGTTAGCCGAATTGATTGTCCGGCAGCTACCCGAACGCGCCACCAATGTTCATTTTGTCAAGAAAGATGAAGACCCTCGCGACTACCGTGTTCGTTGCGACAAGATCAAGCAAGCGATAGGTTTTGAGATTACCCGACGTGTCCCCGACGGTATCCGGGAGATTATCGATGCTGTCGGATCGGGTCTGATCGACAACCCTGATGACGAGTACTACGTCAATGACTGATGGGAGCAAAAGCGCGATGCAGGCCATAATTCTGGCCGGAGGAAAAGGTACTCGTCTGGGCGTTCTCACCGCCGAGATACCGAAGCCGTTGGTGTCGGTGGGTGGCAAGCCGATTATCGAAATCCTGCTTTCCCGGCTGCGTAAGTCCGGAGTGCAGAGCGCGGTGCTGGCGGTTAATCACATGGCTCATCTAATCAAAGACGTCCTCGGCGATGGCGACCGTTTCAACATGACGTTGAAATATTCGCAGGAGAAAGAACCGCTCTCTACTGTCGCTCCTCTCCGACTGATTAAAAACCTTTCCGAGAATTTCCTGGTCGTCAATGGTGATGTCCTGACCGACCTTGACTTCCGCGCCGTCTATGACGATCACATCGCAAGTGGCGCCGGGCTGACAGTGGCGACGCACAAACGGATCAGCAGAATTGATTACGGTGTGCTCAAACTGAATTCGGAGGGCGAGGTGACAGGGTTTGTTGAGAAGCCGGAGTACGATTTCACGGTGTCAATGGGTGTCTATGTTTTCTCGCGTGATCTTCTCCGATTCGTGCCCGACAATGGCGCCTTTGGGTTTGATGATCTGATGCTGACGTTGCTTGAGAAAGGGGAGAGGATCAACACCTTCCCCTTTGAAGGCTACTGGCTCGATGTTGGGCGACCCGATGACCTCGAGCAGGCAAATCGGGATATCCACACAATTGAAAAACTACTGGAATAACGTCAGTCGCTTGCAACCGGCGTCAACGAAAGCAAACTGACCGAACTTTCAAAGACTTTGGCCCGACTGATCGGTACATTCCAGTACTGACCATCCCGCCACCTCTGGTTGAAATCAAAAAAGTGTCGGCTCATTGGGTTGCCGGAATTGCCAGCCGGTAGAACCATCATAGCGCCATCGACGTCACCCATGTCGATCACAAACCGCCAGCTCGGTCCAACGATTGAATGAAAAGTCGAGTCGTCTCCAGCACGATTGAACGAAGCGTCCAATGTGCCCGCCGTACCGCTCCACGGCCAGGGACCATACGATAGATCAAGCAGCGAACCAATGATCGGGATCATTGCCATCGGATGCCGCATTGAAAGTGTCTGCGCCTCGCCCCATGTTTTCTCGCCAGCAAGACTCAGCGCTTCCTGCAGGGCGGCGGTAGCTATCTGGGAGCGCGTCTCGGTCTGATTGGGAGTGTCGATATTGTCGATCCATTTGGAATTGTCGGAGAAATATATTTCATCCAGTTTCACGGCGGACACTTGGCGGCTGTACTGCCCAAGCTGATCCTCGAAGATCGCTGCCGTCAACTGTCTGAGGAAAACACGAATCAGCAATGTCTCGCGTGATTCAACGCCGGTCGATCCGTCCCACTTTCGCAGAGCCACGGCTCGATCTTGCAGACCGATATCTTCCAGCAGTTCGGCCACCTCGTCGCGCCAGCGCAGCATTGAACAGTCAACCTGGTCGCCCTGGAAATTTTGCATCTGCTTGAAATCGACAGTCTCATTTGAACTCAACAGGTCGGTGATACGGACGATGCGATTGGCGAAAAAGTCCCCGACCAGCTCGTACGGAAGATCGTCAGTCGGTTTGTTGTTGCAGGTTGCCAGCCAGCCTTCAGATGGATTCAGTGCCTGCGGCGTTTGCTCCAGTTGATAGTAGGCAACGTCTCGGTCGGGCGAGGATGATCCGTCAATAGGGAAAAATGAGGTCTCGTTATCTCGGATCGGGACCGGTGCGCCCAACTGATAACCGATGTTGCCGCTCGAATCGGCATAGACCCAATTGGCGTTGAGAGCGCCCATGTCGATAACGGTCTGTTGAAACTGTTCAAACGATGCGACGGTCGCCAGCGCGAATGCGGCGCTCACGGCGCGGTCGAGATCAATGTCATATCCCGCCCAGTGCAGGGCGGTAACAAATTCACCGGTGGCAGCTTGATCAATAACTGGACCGTGACGAGTGAGCCGGACTGTTACGATCTCCGGGGCATCGCTTCCCGCCACATTGATTGTGTCAACGCTGGTGTCGAACGATCGCCAACCGTCGGGGGTGAGGTACTGGCTGGAATCATCCGGGTTAACCATTTCTTCGTAGTAGTCGGTGATATCAATTCCGCCCGCCGTGAAAGTAAACGCCGCCGCACGATTGTGCCCCATGATAATCGCCGGTATTCCGGCGGTGGTGATGCCGACCGCATCAAGCCCGGTTTCGTTTACATGCAGACCGACATAATACCAGAACTGGGGCAGACGAGTTATCTCCATATGTGGGTCGGAGGCCAGCATAGCATAACCACTCCGGCTTTTTTCAGGCGCTACGACCCACGCGTTGGAAGCTCTACTGAAACCAAAGGGAAGGTTGTCACCTGAGAACAACCAGTCACAAACCGACTCCTGGATCACGCTGGAGTGTCGATTGCCTGAGGACACCGTTGTTGGTGCCCAGTGTGGATACGATGGTGCCAGATCGGACGATGTTTCTGCACCAAGTTCCTTGAACAGTTTAAGTCTAAACTCATCACGGCTCATCAACGCATGCGATACCCATGTCTGAAAACTCAGAGCGCTCAGGCAGTCGTGGATGCTCCACGGTTCGTACTCAATTGGCAACAGCCAGAACTCAAACGGCATCGCGCGACAGGTCCGTTGATACGCGTTGACACCATCACAGTAGGCCTGCAGTCGTAATCGGTTTTCTTCGGAAAGCGATTTGATTGCTTCTCTGGCGATACGTTGGTGACCGATCCGTCGTTGATCAATATCAACATCAATCGTCACCTCGCCGAGCATCTCAGAGAGTCGTCCCTGTGCCATACGACGAAGCAATTCCATTTGAAACAGCCGGTCCGCAGCGTGCTGGTAGCCGAGGGCAACAAGCATATCGTGTTCGTTCTCGGCCCATATCTGCGGGATGCCCATCTGATCGTAAGTGATCTCGACAGTGCCCTCAAGTTCCGGCAATTCGATCTGTCCTTTGGTGACAGGTATCGATAGTTGGAAGGTCGTATAGGCAAAGATTACAAACCCGGTGATCAGACCGAACAGGGAGATTAGCAGAAAACGAACGAGTTGTCGCGCACGATTGTTCATTGTTGTTCGGCTTTCCTTTCACTCACAAGTGAGAAGACGATTACGGCAATGAACGACAGGATAAAAGCTGGAACCAATTCGTAAACCATACCTTTGAGTTCGGCGACGTTTTTCCAGACAATCGTCACCGTCAATCCGGTGATCATGCCGGCTATCGCCCCGGATTTGTTAGCCCTCTTCCACATCAAGCCGAGTATCACCACCGGTCCGAAAGCTGCCCCCAGTGCCGACCAGGCGTAGAGAACAAATTGGAAGATAACGCGGTTTTCAGACAGGGCGAACAGCACCGAGAAAACAGCCAGGACGATTAGCACCCATTTG
>DAOWIM010000006.1 GCA_030640905.1 bacterium | reverse complement strand
GGCCCGATTGGTCCCACCGGTATCCTGCACATTATGATCCAGTGCATAGACCGGTTGACGCGGGTTAGCCATTTTGGTCGCGCCGATAGACTCAAACTTCGGGATCACAGCGCCGGTGTTGTCGTGCGTCATGATGTGGGCGGGACGGATTGAGATATAATCGCCCATGCGGACGATGTGACCTTCGTTCAGATCAACAGCGAACTGTTGCGCGATTTTTTCAACCAGATTCTGTTTCATATGACATACCACCTTTTTGACTAGTTTGGAGCCAATAAAATACAAAACAGTCAGTTTCTCCAAACCTTTTTGCCTGTGCGGCGACATTTGTGTGCGAGTTCGAAAACGTCAGCCTAATCCCTCAAAAGAGAGAGTTTATGTCATCTTAATGTCATTTTTTGTTTGACCAAGCTGACTATAGTGATTATTGTAATTGTTAAGTTTGTTAGCATTATCTACCCAAGAGGATTATGGTAGTAAAAACAAATCGGAAACAACAAATTGTAGAGAAAGTGTTCGAGCTATTTGGCTGCGAGGGGTATGATGCTGTCTCGACCAAAATACTGGCTAACAATGCACCAATCTATGCTCGGGGGCTGAAAGTAAAATGATATCAATTTTGGATGAAAAATGCGACATACAAGAAAAACCTTAATACCAACCCAAGAGAGTGGAGGATTAACTATGCTGTATAACAAGAACGGTCCCGCCGCCAGGAGACTGCGGCCGGTGTGGCTCGGTCTATCAACAGCTCTGGTAGCGTTGTTCCCAATGGTGGTTCTGGCTGCTGGAGCGGACAATTGTGCTGAGTGTCACGATGAGGTTGTCGAGGCATTCAATCAAACTTCACACGGAGTCTATTTCTCCGGTGATGCGGGTGTGGCGGATGCCTGCGCATCCTGTCACGGTTCCGGACTGGCCCATATAGAAGAAGGTGGCGATCCTGAGCTGATTATCAACCCAAGCAAGCACGATCAATTTGGCGACCGCGAACTCTGCCTGAACTGCCATAACGATCGGCAGTACGACGACTGGTCGTTCTCGGCCCACGCCGGGGCCGATGTTGGCTGTTCGTCATGCCACACCGTGCACAGTAATTTTGAAAAATCACTAAAAAGCTCTACACCCAAACTTTGCTACGATTGCCATCCTGATGTGAGAGCAGCCGTTTCTATGCCTTCGCATCATCCTATCGCTGAGGGCAAGATGGAGTGTCAGGACTGTCACAGTATTCATGGCGGTCAGGCTTCGTTTGCAATGGAAGACCGTTCACGAGAGCTTTGCTTCAGTTGCCACGCTGAGATGGAAGGGCCGTTCATTTATGAACACGCTCCAGTTACGGAAGATTGCGGTGTCTGCCACCAACCACACGGATCAGTGGCCGACAATCTATTGGTTCAGTCGGAACCGACCCTGTGCTTGAGTTGTCATGCCATGCACTTTCACACAATCGGGGAAAGTGTTCCTGGTGACTTTGAAACACCACAGGCTCCGGAGCGGGCGGGTACTTCGACGCTTGATTCCTGGAAATCCGGCATGCTGACCAAGTGCACCCAATGTCATACCGGCATCCACGGTTCTGATATGCCTTCACAGACAATCTCGACCGGCGGTAACGCCCTGACCAGATAGGAGAGAATGACAATGAAAAAAATGATATCAATTTTCAGTGTCGGTCTGCTGATTCTCCTGTTGCCGGTGGCATTAGTCGCTGAGGAAAATGGCGGAACCGATAAATACTCACTCTGGATCGGCTCTCATTATACCGATTTCACCGACTACACAAAGAGTGTCGGCGAGTACAATCTTGGTGAAAATGAGTGGCTGCCGGAGTTGGGATTCAACTACATGTCCCAGCGGGATAACAGCCTTTACACCCTGTATGGACACTACTACGATAAGAACAACGTGTGGGGTAAGATCAATACACGCGTTGGCGATAAGTTCACCGGCGTATTCCAGTATCGTTCCCTGGTCAAACAGCAGGGGCAAGACCTATTGGTGAATGCCGAAGCTCGCGAATGGCTGGACCCTAACCCGGGCGGCAAAATACTTACCCATGAGATCACTGATCCGGATGCCGATTACAACACTCACCGTCAGGAATTCACCGGCAAGATGAGTTTACTCGTATCGCACAAGAACAACGTGCGACTGATGGCCGCTCACCGCACAATTCTCAAAAGCGGTACGGAGCAGAAAATTGCCTCTACTCACTGCTTCAGTTGCCATCTCACTTCAAAAACGGCTAAGGTCGACAACCAGACGCATCAATTTGAAACCGGGGTTGACGCTACTGTCAAGAAGTTTGACGTCGGTTACCGGTTTGCATACCGCATCTTTGAAAATAATGCTCCGGATGCGTCGGCTTATTGGGACCCAGCCAAGCACCCGGTTCATGGTGGTGCCGCAGGTGAGTTCACATCCCGTGTAGTCTATCAGGACGCTACTTTGCCTTTTGATACCTATCCGAAGACGGAAAAGACGTCGCACAAGATGAAATTGAAGGGCGATCTGGGCAAAGGGTATTTTGCCGGAACAGTGAACTATAGCAAGGCCAAAAATAAGTTCACGAATCTGGCCACTACTGCCTGGACCGGTGCTGCCAACTATACCATGTCAATTAATCCGAAGACGCGGCTGATTGCAAAAATCTATGGCGCTCGTCTTCGTAGTGATGACCCATGGATCGATCTTCCCACCTGGCGCGATGGCGCTACCGATGGTAACTTCATGGATTTCGATTATCGACGGTACTCGTCACAGGATCGAATTGAGGGACGTATCAGTGCCGAAGTGATCACGCGTCTTACGCCACAAATGAAATTAGCGTTTTTGGCCGGGTACACGAAAATCGATCGTTACGATTATCCTCTGCTTGGCGAAGGAACCGAAACCAACAAACTGACCGCACAGGCCAAGATGTATTATCGAAAAGGCCTGAAATATACTGCTTTCCTGAAATATCGTTTCGAGAGTATCTCCGATCCGTTTGTCTCGGGCTTTGGTCTGTTTGAGGCTGCGGGCTACCAAAACCCGTTGCTCGATCCACTGGTGCCAACATCTAACTGGGTGTTCTATCTCCAGCGGGAAGCCTTGCGGTATCAGAGTGTGACTTCACAGCCAACTCAGGTTCACAAATTTGAGTGGCGATCAACTTATCGGCCCAGCAATAAGTACTATGTCATGCTTGGGGTGAAGGGTAAGCTGGATAAGAACAATGACCTTGACTCACTTGATGTCAAACATCTTTCAATCCAGCCACACCTCAACTTCAATCTGATGCCTGACCCAGCCTGGGTGGTTACAGCCGGGTATTCGTATAATTTCGACAAATCAAGAGTGCCACTTGCGGTGGCCCTCTTCGATGGCTGAGGTGGCCATGTGGCACGCGACTCCGTTGGAGACGCAAGACATTATGGTTCTATGTACACCATGGCCGACTATAAGTCGAAAGTACACAATATCTACTTTAATGCTAACTACGCGGCTACTGAGAAAATGCGCCTGTTCGGTACTGTTACCTACAATATGGCCGAGGCGGCGTTGGATGAAGTGCTGATGCCGGATGTATCCGACAAACTGGTGAATCCGGTTTATGACTTAGGAGTTGATCTTACCCACACTAACTTTGATTTTGAAGAGATGTCTACCTACTCCGATTTCGATTACAAGATGCTCAGCTTCCAGTTGGGTCTCTCGTACAAGATCACTCCGACCTTAACCTTCACTGCCGATGGAAAGTACGCCGATCTGACCGACGATGCCGGATATGTATTCGGTAACGAGACCGGTTCCTTCTACGTGATCAGGAGCGGATTCAAAGTGGACTTCTAAGCAATTCAAGATATTCCTTTTCTTGTTTTGTGTGTATGTCGGTGCCGTCTTCCCTTGTGGGGAGGCGGCACTACTTGCAAAAAAAGAGTATTTGTTTAATCCTGATAGAGGTCTATATTGATCCAATATGTTTATGAACCGTGTACCGATCTGGCATAAGATAAGGTGTATGGAGTACCAATAGAACGTTTATCGAAAGGCAAACCAGATGAAACGTAACTTCCTGTTAGGGTTTCTCATATTGGTGCTGATGTGGGTCCCGGGCTTCCCTCAGGATGACGATGATTGCCTATCCTGTCATGAAGATCAAGACCTGACCGGTATCAACCTGAGAAACAAAGAAGTGTCCATGTTTGTTGCCGCGGATGCTGTCTCGGGATCAATCCATGACGGCATGAGTTGTATTGACTGCCATACTGATCTGGATGGCGTTGACGATTATCCCCATCTCGAGGAACTGGCTCCGGTGGATTGCGCATCATGTCACGAGGATGCAGCCGAAGTCTACGTCAAACACGGCCGATTAGCTGTCGGCACCGACCCGGATATTCCCAGTTGTGCCGATTGCCATGGAAAACATAACATCCTTCCCAGCACCGACAGAGCATCTCTGGTTAGCCCTGAAAATGTTCCCGCAACATGTGGAACCTGTCATGAGGACCCCGAACTGACCACAAAACATGATATTCTCCGTGGTGGCGCTATTGCGATTTTTATGAGTAGCGTCCATGGCAGGGCCATATCGGGTGGCGTCCTGCTGGCAGCCTCATGTAATGATTGTCACTCAAAGAGCGGGAGTGCGCACGAGATATATGGCCCATCGGACCCACAGTCTACGATTAATCATTTCAATATCCCCAAGACTTGTGGCAAGTGCCACTCGACTGTTGAGCAGGAATTTTGGGCCGGTATCCACGGCAAGCTCGTAGCGCGCGGTGAAACAGATGTTCCTGTTTGCACTCAATGTCATGGTGAGCATGGAATCCTCCCAAGTTCCGACCCTCGTTCTCCGGTAAATTCTACTCGGGTAGCTGAAGCGACGTGTTCCCCATGTCATGAGTTGGCCAGCCTGAACGAAAAGTATGGATTGCCGACCGG
>DAOWIM010000166.1 GCA_030640905.1 bacterium | reverse complement strand
GCCGCCCTCGTTGGCGAAAAGGTTGTTACACCGGGGGGGGAGCACGATATCCTGGGCGCAGATAATTCCGCCATCAGTGTTGTAGGCGATCAGGTTCCTCTCAATGGTGGGTGCGACAAAATGCATATTCCCACAAGGATCGGAAAAACTGATCCCGATTCCATTGTCGACAATTGTATTGCTGACGATTGTTGGTGTGGCGCAGGTGATAAGAATACCCGCCCCCGGACCGGGGAAGCAGGTCGGGCAGACTTCGCCGGTAACGAATCCGCTGATAACATTTCCCCGAATGATCGGGGTCGGTCTGTTGTACTCACTCGATTCCTGGCAGGCTATGCCAAAACCGTGCTGGCCGCGAATTTCGTTGCGCTCGATGGTCGGCTCACAATCGATGATTCTAATGGCGGTGCCAAAGTTATCGACAATCATGTTGTCTCTTATGATCGCGTCGGACTGATCACACAGTATTACCGACAGTGGCATGCCGTCGGCACCGGTGCCCGGATCAATATCAACGATTATGTTGTTACTGAGAGTCGGACTGGACTGGTTCATCCAGATGCCGCCGTGGGTGATAGTGAACCCGTCGATTGTCGCCTTCGATTTTTCGCCGGTCTGATCGAAGTAGAACGCGTAGCCAACCGACTCGGCGTCGATGATGGTGGCATCAGGGCCTTTTCTCGATATGAGAACGATATTCCTGCGGTTGAATCTGATATCGCGGTTGCCTGCGCCCGCATAAGTGCCTTCGTGCACGAGTACCGTGTCACCGGAAAGGGAATTGTCGACCGCTTCTTGAATTGTGCGATACGGGTTCGATGCGGAACCGTCGCCGTTGAGATCGTCACCATCGGTAGCCACGTGAATGGATATCGCATCCTGCCGATTGCAGACGTCTCCGACGGCTCCGATGAGGCGGCCACAAATATTGTTCATTGGCCTACAGGGTGAGGAGCTGTCAAGATGGTATTCGTTGGTTGTTACGTCGCAGAATAGAGGATCGGCCGAGAAACTACCGTCGAGATGAGTTGGCTCGGTGAGGCACCCGACCCAGTCACCCCCTTGGTTGCCAAAAACGTCGGTGCAGTAGGTAGTGACGCCGCCGCCGACACCATTGTCGCCACAGGCGACAGCTTCATTCCCTTTGGAGAAAGCAATAATCGAGTATTCAACGGCAACGGTGCTGGCCCGGGCATAGATGCCGGACCCTCGACCGGCTGAGTTGCCGACGATAGTTTGGTTTGACACGGTGCAGTCAGAATAATCAAGGTAAAGTCCTCCGCCCATCGTTGCGCTGTTGCCTGCGATTATATTCTTCTCCAGGATCGGTCGGGTATCAGAACAGGCAATGCCACCACCAGCCGACAGATAAACCGTGCTAATGGCTGCATTGTCGATGATCGTATTACCGATAATCGAGGGGCCGGAGGCGAGGTCGTAGCAGGAAATGCCCGCCCCGATCAGGGCTCTATTTTCGGCGATGGTGTTATCATGGATACGAGTGTTTGAGGCCTCACACCGAATCCCGCCACCGCGTTGGCTGGCCACATTGCCGGTGACAATATTATTACGGATTGTCGGTCCAGCACCCTGGCAAAGAATCCCGCCGCCATATTCAGCATAGCCACCGGTAATAGTGAAGCCATCTACCACCGAGGTAGAATTTTCACCGCTGTGGAAATAGAAACCACGATGAGGATCGGCCTCGGTCCCGCCGCAATCGATAATAGTAACTTCGGGTCCATTCTCGGACAGGAGGATTATCGGCTGGCCACGGAAATCGATATCACGGTTACCGTCGCCGGTATAGGTGCCGTCGGCGACCAGAACAAGATCACCCGGTTCGGCGGCATCGAGGCCGGCCTGGATGGTTAGCTGGTCGATTGGTACACGGATTACTGCTGCCTGCGTAGTAGAGAGAGCGCCGAGCAAGAACGCGGCCTTCAATAGCATATGTTTCATCTTTTCCTCCGGTCAAAGATTGGAACTGGGCTTAACTGCTGGTAAGTACATGTCATTTATCAAATGATGTGGGGCGAAACAGAGAATAACCCTGCCGGGGCCATGAGAATAAGCCACCAAACGCCCGAAATCATTCTATTATAACAATTTACTAAAATCTCCAGATTTGTCAAGGTTCAATATTGCATCTGAAAGGCCGATTGGGCCGGTACGACTGTCATTTGTCTGCGTCATAGTTGCCCTGACTTCCGGGGATAGCTGGTTAAATTCTCCCGAAACTACGCTGTTGCGGCAGACCTTTTTCAACTGTAAGTTGCATCTGCACTCGGCCTTATGTTAAGATAATGGTGACTCTGGTTCACAGACAATTTGGCTATCCTGATTCAAGTCGAGTGCTGAACAATGACATATTTCCTGCGTCTAATGAAAGAGAAGAGACGCGTCTGGAGAAGAGACATGTCTCTTGACTTGGTTGAAAGGAGAGCGGCGAAAATGATTGGTAGCAGACGAATAGTTAATATAATCGTCGGGACACTCTTTGTCCTGACTTTGATGGTGGGCAGTATGGTTGCGGCCCAGCAGGATTACATCGATTTTGAGTCGGATCAATGGGTGGTTGCCAACGGGGAGGTGAAGGAGTATCTGGGTCGCAAGAGCCTCGTTGGTATGGCCTACCTTAAGGATGTCGAATTTGAAAACGGCATTATCGAAGTTGACATCGCGGTCACTCGTAGTCGTTCGTATCCGGGAATCAATTTTCGGATTCAATCGATACGCGACTTCGAACGATTCTATGTTCGCTCCCACAGGACCAACGGACTGTTTGCCGATGCGCTGCAATACACTCCTTCGATCAATGGGGTAGCAGGATGGCAGCTTTATAGCGGGGATGGTTTCACCGCGGCGGCTGATGTTCCATATGACCAGTGGGTGACTATCCGGATAGAGATCTCTGGTACACAGGCGCGTGTTTTCATAGGTGATAGCGAGGAGCCAGCTCTTGAAATCGATCAACTCAAGCATGGGATCAGCAGGGGCAGTATCGGGCTGAACGGGCCACCGGACGGCACCGCCTATTTTTCTAATTTCCGATTCGAGAGCCGCGATGATCTTGTTTTTGATTCGCCGCCGGTCAAGACGTATCCTCGGGGTATCATCAGGGACTGGGAACTTTCTCAAGGGTTTATTACTGCTCAGATTGATAACGAGCTAACGCCCGCAGAGCAGGGGTTGGAGATAAAATGGCAGAAAGTGCAGAGCGAACCGGATGGGCTGGTCGATATCGCCCGATTTGTGCAGCCACGCGGTATGGCCGGTGACTGGGTCTGGGCGCGGACAATGCTCCACTCCGATTCCGGCGATACAAGAACGTTCTATTTCGGTTACAGCGATTACGGGACGGTGTTCCTCAATAGTCGGCCGATTTTCTTTGGTAACGCAGCATACACTTCCCGTTCGCCCGGTTTCTCCGGCATAATCGGTTACAACGATGCGCTCTTCTTGCCTCTTGATCCGGGTGAGAATGAGTTGCTGATTCTGGTCGGTGAAACGTTCGGCGGCTGGGGTTTGATGGGACGCGATGGTGACGATCTTTTTGCTCACGAAACGGTGACGAAGAAATGGGAGTTAGCTCGGCAGATCAGCTATCCCGAGTCGGTTGTTTACGATCCCGAAACCGACCTTCTCTATGTCTCGATCTTTTTCAATTATGGTCGGGAGGCCATAGCCAGAGTGCGACTGGATGGTACAGTGGAGAACGCGGCGTGGGTTACCGGTTTGAACAGGCCAACAGGTATGTGTCTTCACGATGAAAAGCTATTCGTGGTGGAGCGGGGTGGAGTGGTTGAGATCGACACGAAATCTGGTGAGATCAGCAACCGGTATCCAATCCCCGATCCGGAATTTCCCAATGATATTACGGTTGATGACGATGGCAACTTCTATGTCTCCGACAATGGTGCCAGCAAGATATGGAAGCTGGCGGAGGGAACATTTGAACTCTGGCTGGCCGGTGGCGAAGTCAACAATCCCAACGGTATGTTAATTGATGGCGATCGTCTTATTTTTGGAAACTCTGGTGACGGATGTCTGAAGTACGCCGATCTTGAAACAAAAGCCATCAGCACGCTGGTATGTGTCGGCGAGGGTTCTATTATGGATGGTGTTACCTCGGATGGGAGCGGCAATTATATCGTATCCGACTTCAATGGACGAGTCTTCCGCGTGACACCGACCAGCGAAAAAACTGAATTGCTCAACTATACGGCCAGCGGTACGAACTTCGCAGACTTGACCTATATACCGGAGAAGAGTCTTCTGATAATCCCCGGACTGTACAGTAATCTGATAACGGCTTTTAAGCTGACACCATCGTTGTAGTCGCTGGTGTTGACAATTATCGGCACGCGCCTGAGAAGGGCGATGAGTTGCCCTTCTCGCGTATTCTCTATGATTACAGATCGGTTGTGTTCGCAGATGCCTGCTCTTCGTCTTCGTCCGGAGGTTGGTAGTGTGGTTTGAGGTCCGGATAGGTTTCCACCAACTCTAATGCAGTGGCGTCATTCAGTCCGCGCTCAAGGGATAGAACATAGGCGGCCATAGCGTGGTCCTGGTAACCGGCAGACTCATAGGCGCTGCCCAGTCGATAGAAATACCCCGGAGGCGTATCCTCAATGCGGGTCAGTTTATCGAGGCAGTTTCGGGATTCAGTTGTCTTGCCCTTCAGGATATACAGCGCAACCAGTTCAACCAGCGCGTCTGCCTGTGAACTATCCAGATTGAGAGCTCTCAACAACATCTGTTCTCCCTCGACCAGCTTATCGCCAACCAGCATCGCTGATCCAAGACGACTCAGCGTGGTAGGGTTGTCCGGTTGCAGTTGGTTTGCCTTGTTCAGAACGATCAGGGCAGAGTCGACCTTGTCGTGTTGCAGCAGACAGTAGCCCAGATCGGCGTGGGCCTGGGGGTGATCGGGATTGAGTTCGACAGCCATCTCCAGATATGGGAACGCCTCGTTGTAGTGCTGTTCCCTCGTGAAGTAAAGCGCCTGCCGTAGCGGAAGTCTTTTTGGGATCGGCACATCGTTGCCTTTGACAATTGTCTCGATCCAGAAGTTCTCGGTCTCAATAATGTCCTCGGCGGTTAACTCCATCTGTCTCTCGGTATAATTGAGAACATGGCCTCTATCGAGATCAAGATTGGGTGAGAACGATGCCGAGTATCCCTGCGGCGGATAACGTTCATGGGCGATTACGCGTTCGCGATCCGAGGGTGGTCGGTAGCGCGCGACGACATAATCGTTGAGGCCTTTGCGGTCAATGATAGCCACATCGGGCAACATCCAACCTGGCAAGCCGACCGCCGAGATTGAATAAACGGGGAACGGTCCGACATTCTCTTTACCGGCCTCGGTGCGATTGAAGAATTTCCGTTCGTACGATTCGCAAAAAACTTTGTGGCTCTGGTGACGGGTGCCGACATAGTGATTGATTGTCCAGTCCTGAAAATCGTCAAACAGCTGCGCATACCATTGGAAAGGAGCCGGGAAACTTGGCGCCACCGGATATCGCATCTTGTAAGTCATCGTGCGTACTTTGAAATCTTTCGTCAGCGCCCAGTGTGTCCAAGGTACAGGCAATGAGAGCAGAATGAACAGTCCAAAAGCAATCGCCGTAGTAAGAGGCTTGGCGTTGATAGCATTTAGCATCCAGAGGAACGTCAGGAAGATGAGAGGTATCAGGTAGGCATATATCCTGAACTCAAAATGGTCACCGCCAATAATCAGCGTGTAGTACATGACATGAAAAACAACCGTTGCCACCACGATACGGGCATAGTACGCTCGGGTGGGAGGTTGTGCCTTCTCATTACTTGAGTCGCCGGTGTCGTCGGTTTTGCGGGGCCGCAGAAGTAGAACCGCCGCCAACAGTATAACCCAGACCCACAGCGCGTACTCCAGTGCGAAGGCTCCAAAATACCGCACGCCCGACTCCGGCCAGGGGGATACGTACTTTGCATAATAAGTATTGGGGAGCCACTCACCGTAGAAGAGACGACGCCAACTCAGATGAACGCCGATCAGTACCAGAGGTGACAGCGCGGCCAGCCGGGAAAAACTGAAACGGCGCAAACGGATATCGGCGCTCAGAGCCTTGAAGATGATAAGCAGAGTGGCCATCGCAATGAGCAGACCGTCGGGACGAGTAAGATAGACCAGCACCGCCGCGAATGAAAGTCCGGCCAACCATCGATTACTGTTGGCGCGTCCAAATGCTACGACTACTATCCAGAGTGTAAAGCAGAAATTGAAGAGCGCTGTCTCCAACCCTGATGATGTCCACGCCAGGAAGGTGCGATTTGTCAGTGTCCCCAGAAGGATGAGCGAGATAAAAAGCAGACGCCACCGGCTTAACTGTTCACTGAGTTGCATGCGAAACGCTGCCCAAACGATCAGAAGCAACGTTAGATAAGAAAAGCCGAGCGATATCGTGTTGGCCGACTGGGGTGGTTCCATTCCAAAAAGTCGCCAGACAACGTCCAGAATCGCTACCCACAGGAAGCTGGTGTAGCCTTCGACAGGGCGAAACGGCGGGGCGTTCCAGACATAGCCGTGTCCAAGTATCGAATTGCGGACATAGCGAAAGGCGATGTAGGCGTCGTCGGTGCGAAACCAGAACAGTTTCCACCCATAATACAGCCCGATCGCGGAGGCGATCAGAATAGCTGCCAAAATGATGTTGCGGCGATTCAGATCAATAGTCGGCACTGAATGTCTCCGTATATACCAAGTATAAGGATTTATGATACGACCCAATCGCGCAAATAGCAAGCGAGCCTGTGTGGGGCGGGCAAATGGCAGTCAGGTTATTGTTAAGCATTTGATAACAATTCTGTTATATTGGAAGTGAAGACGATGAAACATTCCAATACGACAGATGATAACGGCGGTGCCGTTAGCGGAATCATTTTCGACCTGAAGAAATTTACACTCCGCGAGGTGCAGGAAAATCTAGAGGAATATCGTGACTTGAATATCCGGTGGCGGGGTACAGCGATTACTTTGTCGACCTTGGTAAGAATCTGCAGGATGAAATCATACAGCGCACAGAACATGGGCATTTGTGAAATGTGTGAGTTGGACAGCCACATTGAGGGCTGTTACAGAGGATGAAGCTGGAGAACGAAAGGACTTGCTATGATTAGAGTAAGATGCCTGTTGTTGTCGTGTTGTTTGTTGGCGTTCTGCTGTAGTGTTGCGATGGGGCAGAAAGTCGAGCAAGAAGCGCGTGTGCTCGAGAATGCTTCCCAGGCGGTGGAGAAGGCACTCGAATTCACGGGTTTCAAGATGTCGAAAGACTATTCACTCCCTCAAGTAGCAGAAGATATCGCCAAATTGGACGTTACTGAGCTGTTGAGCTTTCCGTTCCTTGCAGATCAGATGAATGGGAAAGAGGTCTGGCGGATTGAATTCGACAGTGTTCTGTTAAAGCATGAAAAAGCCAAGAAAAGTATGGATGCAGAATATTATCGAGACTTTGTTGTGGCAATAGATGCAGCTTCAGGTCATCTGATAGAGATCAGATCAATTGCTAAGGGTTTCGGAGACTCCGTTGTCGAATTGACAATTTCCGCTTATGAGAAACAATGCTGGGGGGCGGAAGAACACTTGGGTTTCCCAGAGGATCCTCCCAGCGTCAAATTCTATGATGTGCTTTGCAGTCTCGGCTATTCACCGCATGTAGGTTTTATCGTCGGCCGCTATATAAAGTACATGTCTCATTATCGTAATGAAGCAGGCCAACTACTTCCGGTATGGACGGTTGATTTCTACAATGTGCCGCCCAGAGGGTACAGTAATTCACGTTCCCTGGTCAACGCGGAAACTGGGAAGTGCTGGAAAAGCATCAGTATTGTTGATGATGCAGCGTTTATTCGTCCAGAACCTCATTTTTTCAAGAGCTCCGATGTGCCTGATAAGAGCGACAGCACTGATCGCTAATGCGCCACAGTTCATCCTGTGGTAAATGGTCCAGACTGAGAT
>DAOWIM010000332.1 GCA_030640905.1 bacterium | reverse complement strand
GATGTCGAATACGGCAAGTACGCCGGGACTGGCAACTGCTGCGGTCTGCTGCGCGGTTCGGGAAAATCGGGCTCTGGCGGTCTCTATCGTCGCATACGCTTTTGGTAAAAACTTCAGCAGCACCGGACGGTCCAGGTCGATATCTCGGGCCTGGTACACCTCTCCCAGACCTGCCAACTCGGCTCGATTCCCGACCGTATAGCGACCTATTTGCGTTCCCGAATCGATCCCACTATCGGCAGAACGCCGTTCCGGCTTATCCATAATAATTCCTCCGCCCTAAGCTATTTGTGAAGCAGACAATGAAAGAGGGCATATTTACAATACGTAGTTTCTACGGAAAATACAAGCAAAAACTGACACTCCAGCCTCCCCAAATACGTAATTATTCCGAATAGATGTCGTCTCGGCCTCACTCCTGTATTGTCGGACGATAGCCCCAAAACATTATATGTAACATCTCCCGGATTCTCTCGTCAAAAGAGTCAGGTCTGATAGGTTGGGTACTTCTGGAGCGAAAACCGCAGAAGGTGCGAGGAGAGAAAATGCGACGCTTTGAGGTACTTCTTAGTATTATAACCGCCATTATATTCTTAATACCGGCCATAGCTATGGCCGATGACGCCGCTTCGGGCAAGAGAATTGTCCCGGAGCTAACCGCCTACCACATTAATCCTTACCCGCCTACAATCGACGGCAACCTTGATGATGCTGTCTGGAAAAGTGAAGGGATCGAGTTTGCCGAGAAGTTTATCCAACGCGAACCTGATGAGGGTCTCCAGGCTACCGAACGGACAAAAGTAGCGGTAGCCTACGACGACGAGGCTCTTTATGTGGCCTTCTGGTGCTACGATTCCGAGCCGGAGAAAATCGACCGGCAGTTGGTCCGGCGTGATCGCTCGTCACAATCGGATAGGGTAACCGTCCGGCTTGATCCCTTCCACGACCACCAGACCGGTCACGCCTTTGAAGTCAGCGCCGCTGGTGTGCAGCGCGATTGTCGTTACTACAATGAAAATCACAGCGACATGTCGTGGGACGCAGTCTGGGAAAGCGGCGTGGCGCTTCAACCCTGGGGCTGGACTGCTGAGATCAAGATTCCGTATCATTGTATTCGCTTCTCGGAGAAGGAAGAGCATATCTGGGGGGCTGACTTCATCCGATATATCAACCGCAAGAACGAAGTTGTCGGCTGGGCTTATACGCCGGATTCAGAGGGCGGCTTTGTCTCCAATTTCGGGCACCTCAACGGACTGGCTGGAATCGAGTCGTCACGCCATCTGGAACTTCTTCCCTATGCTGTTTCCAGTTTCGAGACCGAGCCTACGCGGGCCGGCAACCCTGACGGGCGCGACTACATTGGTAATACCGGATTTGATCTCAAGTATGCACTATCATCGAATCTGATCTTGAACGCCACAATCAACCCCGATTTTGGTCAGGTTGAACTCGATCAACCGGTTCTCAATCTCTCCGCCTATGAGACTCAGTTTTCGGAGCGGCGACCGTTTTTTCTGGAAGGCTCTGATCTGTTCAGTACCGATTTTGACCTTTTCTATTCGCGACGCGTCGGTGCTCGCCCCGGCGGTGTCTATGACTCCGAACATGCCTATACAATTGACCAACCCAATGCCACAACCATTCTGGGAGCGGCCAAGATAACCGGCAAGCTTGGTAACCGAACCTCAATAGCCATCTTGTCTGCTCAGACGCAGGAAGAATGGACCGAGTATGCCGCTGAGACAAATCTGGTGACCGACTCCACCTGGATAGACGAAACACTCGTTGTCGATACCCTCTCACTTGATACTGTCTCTCGCGAACAGATAGTTGAACCGACGGCCAACTACACGGTTGTGAGGCTCAAACAGGACATCTTTGAAAAATCAAGTATCGGCGGCATGCTGACAGTGACCAGCCAGGATAGTTATCATCCAGCCACCACCGGCGGCGTCGATTGGCGTCTGTTCACAAGCGATGGTGGCTGGCTGTTGCGCGGTCATGCTATCTTCAGCCGCGTTGACAATGAAAAAACCGGATACGGCATCAATGCCGCGATTCATAAGGAACGCGGCAAACATATTCGCGGTGCGCTGGGCATCACCTTCAAGAGCCCCGATTTGCGTATCAACCGGCTTGGGTATTCATCGCGAGTTGATAGCCGACATACGTGGGCGTGGGTACAGTACCGTACCAGCGATGACTGGTGGATTGTCCGGAATTCGTTCAATAATTTCAATTTCTATACGTCGTGGAATTATGACGGCGTACAGTACCAACTGGGTGGCAATTACAATGGCTACATCGAATTCGTAAACAACTGGTCACTTGGAGGCGGAGTTAGCGTTCAAGGAGAAAAATACTGCGATCTGGAAACCCGCGGTAACGGCCTCTGGGAGTGGCCAACACGACCGACGTTCAGTTGGTGGTTCAACCTCCACACCGATCAAAGGAAGAAAGTTTCCTTTTCATTCAATCCCGGTGGCGGCGGAGATCGCGGCGGCCACTGGTCGGCCAGTTACTTTGGTATCACATACCGACCGAAGGGTAACATGGAGTTTGAAATCGGCGCCAACTACAAACGCAATGTCGACGTCACCCGCTGGGTAGATTACGATTCTTTCAATGATGAAGACTCTTCCGTTTTCGCAGACCTGAACAGAGACGAAATTTTCCTGCACGCTTCGGCGGGACTGGTAATCAATCGTAACCTGACTTTCCAGCTCTCGGCCCAGGGATTGGCGTCTGGCCTTGACTATGAAAACTATCGCTACTATCAGGGTGGCAATCAATACTCGGGTCAGTTGACCGGATTCGATAAGGACCGCAACTACACGGCCCTGAACTCCACAGCGATCGTGCGATGGGAATACCTGCCCGGCAGCACGTTGTACGTCGTATGGACACGCGCTATGTCCGACAATGATTCTTCGCTGAGAGACCTTGATCTGAATCGGGATTTGAAGCGAATGTTTTCAGGCGGCGCCAACAATGTCTTTTTGGTCAAAACAAGCTACTGGCTGAATATCTAACGCTCTGGCTCGGCACCCTCAAACATGTTTGTAGTCTCGTAGTAGGGCAAAACCCGAAGTGGTTCTGCCAGAGCCGAGAAACCAAAGTCGCAGAACCGCTAAAGGGTTCTGCGCTACAAAGCTAAATCGTTATGGAACACCATCTTCACTCCGCGTTTATCTGAAACACACGGAAAAGCCTTCGGACCAAAGCAATCCGAAACTTTTCCGTTCTCTCGTAAGTCACTATCAGGCCATATCTTACGAAATTGTTGTATTATTTCTGTTCACAAGTGTCGGATTTCTCTTGACATATGGATTCGGAATATGTAGTATCCCGTCAGCAATTGTTCTTTGACAAGAAAATATCCTCCGCTGTTGGATTGCCTTCCGAAGTTTTTGACCGTCGTAATTTCGGCGATTTTGAAGGGCTGCTTACGAGTAGCCGACTTTTCGCTTGTGAAGAGAATGCGTGAGGCCACGGAAGTAGGCTGCAGCGATTGCGTATCAGCACCTCAAGCTCAGCATGTGCCGATACTTATTATCGATCGCTCAACGCAAGAGCATTGAACTGCTCTTCAGTTACAGGGAGACGGTGGTAGTGTTCAAAAGTGGACGCCATCGTCCGGTAAATTCAAGAACTAGAAAGGAGGTTATTCTAATGATTAAGAAATACAATGCAACAGCGGCAGAGCGGCGCGAACGTACTCTGCTTCTTGCAACGAAGCTCGTATCCGACTTGGAACAGCTTAGCAAGAATGTGGAAGGCACCGATGCTCGCTCGATGCCGGTGGATTTCAGGAACTCCCTGAGATCGGCTAAGAGATTGCGTGAAATGCTTGAACGAGATTGCAGCTCAAAAGCGCTGCAGTGGGACAGTATTTTGCAGGCAGTCATTTACCTGATTGACGTGGTCGAACGAATCCATTCCTCTTTTAACTGTCAAGAAACACTTTTTATATATTATGAACGTTGGATACATAATAAGGCTGCTTAGAACGACCGACGGCGTGTCGCAGACCGTTTTGGCACGCGAACTAGGAATCGCAAGAACATATCTTTCACAGATTGAAAATGATAAAGTCCGACCTGGGCTTTCTCTTCTGAAATCAATCTCGCATCGATTCTGTATCCCGGTTGCGCTGCTACTGATCGACGGCGCAGAGCCGAGCAATGAAATCCAGTTGGAATTACGTAAACTCTTGGGCGATTTGTTGACCGCGCGACTCGCATTGAAAGAGGGCTAGACATTGGGAGTGACATCATATCACCGCAAGTTGGCCACACTCGCAGTTCGAGATGTGAAACATTTGTGTCGTCTACTCGGAACTACACTCTCGGAGTTGAATTCCATCTGCGAGGGCTTAGACAACACTCCAGACAGGTATTATCGCCGAGGCTGTGTGGAGAAGAAAGGCAAGAGAAGACCCACGGCAACTCCAATTGGGAGATTTCGTTTTATCGTGGGGCGCTTGGCTAGTCTACTGCAGAGGCTGGAGCACCCAAAGGTGATGCACGGCGGCCTCCGGGGTCGAAGTACTCGAACATATGCACAACCGCATGTAGGCAGACCAGCGATACTCAAATCAGATCTGGAGAGTTTCTTCCCAAATGTTCGTCCGGGAAAAGTCTACAACGCATTTATTGAGCTTAGATGTTCACCCGATGTAGCGAGATTCTTAACACGATTAACCACGCTGGAGGGAGGATTACCACAAGGTTCGCCGACTAGTACGGTTGTTGGCAATATCGTCACTCACTCGTTAGCTCGACGACTTGACCGACTTGCGAAGTCCTTCAACGGCACCGCTGGAACTTACGTGGACGACATAGTCGTCTCTGGCCCGGCATTTGTCGAGAATCTGGCTCCAACCGTCAAGCGGATTATTGAACAAGAGGGCTTTCGACAAAATACCAACAAAACGAAGGTTTTCTACGGCAACGAAGAACAAGTCGTCACCGGAGTCAGAGTAAACAGTTGCCTTGATGCCCCATCTGCAAAGGTTAGAGAAACACGAGACCTGATAGATTCCCTTGACGCCGAGATGGAAAAGCACAGGAATGGCGACTCGACCCAAGTCCTCAGTATCCGTGGAAAGATTGCATATATTGGTACTTTGAATCGAGGAGCGGCTGAAAGTCTCTCCAAGCGGCTCCGTCGCGCGTTACGCTAATAGCGGTGGCTGCCCCACAACCCATTACCCCTACCCCTATCTTCGTCGGGTGGGACACACGCTGGACCTCTACCGGTGCACCCCGCCCCCCCGCAAATTATCTTGGAATAACGATCCCCTCCTGTTATCACTATATTAGTTGATCAACTCGTAGGTCAGGTTGCTTGCAACCTGAATGCTGGTCTGTCGGCATGCACAAACACAAGGAGAAACACAGGTTGTGAGTACGGTCAATCTGAAGATTGTTATCGCACTGTTTCTGATCGGCACCTCTTTCCCCGCCGATGTCTCAGCAGTGTTGAACCCCAACGCCGGCGACCGGCTTGACTCGCACGTTTTCGCTGCCGATGGTGCACCGGCTCACGCTCTGGTAGCACACCGGGTCGGCAAGATCGAACTGGCCGTTGCCAACAATGGCACATTCGGCCTCTACAATCATCCGGGCGCATCGACCGACTGGTTTACCGGCTAAGCCATACCATACTCCTGCCAGTACCCACGAGGCTCCAAAGTCGAGTACCT
>DAOWIM010000047.1 GCA_030640905.1 bacterium | reverse complement strand
CCTGAACCGTTATGACCTGTGTGCAGATTGACGAATTGCCACAGTTGTCAGTAGCCGTCCAGGTACGGGTCAACGTGTAGTTGTCCGCGCAGTTACCGGTTGTCGTCGTCTCACCATTGTAGGTAACGACTGGAACCGGATCACAGTTATCGGTCGCTGTAGGATTAATTACCTGTGGAATATTATCACACTCGACGGTCACAGCGGTCGGGCAGTTGTCAAACGTCGGAGCCTGCGTATCCTGAACCGTTATCACCTGTGTACAGATTGACCAGTTACCGCAGTTATCGGTGGCCGTCCAGGTGCGGGTTAGAGTGTATGACTGATCACAACTGCCGGCGGTAGTCGTCTCACCATTATAGGTAACGACCGGAGCCGGATCACAATTGTCACTGGCCGTCAGACCGGTAGCAACCGCCGGGATGGCGTCACACTCAACTGTCAACGCAGTCGGACAGTTATCAAAGGTCGGGGCTGTGTTATCATTAACCGTTATCATCTGTGTACACTCGGCATAATTGCCACAACGGTCAGTTGAGCGGTAGGTGCGAGTTATTGTCATCGGGCAGCTCGAACCGTCTGGCACATCACCCACATGAGTGACCACCGGCGCCGGATCACAATTATCACTGGTCGTGACAGAGTTTACATCGGGTGCCGGCACATTGTTCATACACTGGACCGTCAACGCGGTCGGGCAGGTGATAGTCGGAGCCTGCGTATCCTGAACTGTGATTGTCTGGGTGCAGGTTGACGAGTTGCCACAAGCATCGGTAGCCGTCCAAGTGCGAGTTAACGTGTAGCTGTCGGCACAACTGCCAGCGGTCGTAGTTTCACCATTGTAGGTGATAACCGGAGCCGGATCACAATTGTCACTGGCCGTCAGACCGGTAGCAACCGCCGGGATGGCGTCACACTCAACTGTCAACGCGGTCGGACAGTTATCAAAGGTCGGGGCTGTGTTATCCTGCACCGTAATCACCTGTGTGCAGATCGATGAATTGCCACAGTTATCAGTAGCCGTCCAGGTACGGGTAAGGGTGTAGCTGTCGGCGCAACTGCCGGCGGTCGTGCTTTCGCCATTGTAGGTAACAATTGGAGCGGGATCGCAGTTATCGGTAGCCGTCAATGTCGGAACTGCCGGAATAGCATCGCACTCGACCGTAACCGCAACCGGGCAGTTATCAAAGGTCGGAGCCTGAGTATCCTGCACCGTGATGACCTGAGTACAGGTCGACGAATTACCACAAGCATCGGTGGCCGTCCAGCTACGGGTAAGGGTGTAGCTGTCGGCACAACTGCCGGCGGTCGTGGTTTCGCCGTTGTAAGTAACAGTAGGTGCCGCATCGCAGTTATCGGTAGCCGTCAATGTCGGAACTGCTGGAATGGCATCGCACTCGACCGTAACCGCGGTCGGGCAGTTATCAAAGGTCGGTGCAACACTATCATCCACAGTAATGGTCTGGATACATGATGCCCAAACATTGCTCGATCCATCGACAACTTCCCAGGTCCGGCTGATTGTCTTCTCCTGCGGGCAACTACCCGGAGTTTCAGAATCAGTGTAGGAAAGGCTCATGGTAGGACACATAGCGCCAGTGGCAGTATATGTAGCCGTTCCGGTGTTGGCCGGCAGAGTTGAAGCATCACACTCGACAGTTACATCAGCGGGGCAGGTAATAGTAACGAGACAGCACTCATCGTAAGCAACGGAGTATATACCCTGGCAGTCATTAGCATTACTTATAGTTATTCGTTTGGTCGGATCACAAGCACTGTTAGGATCATCGGGTGCGACTGATGGGCCTTCACCCCGATACTTCACCCTTATATTGTAGTCTCCTGCTGTCGGGATCAAAGTGTCAAGACGAGTGATGGTAAGACAGGCCTCGCCATATTCATTGGTTTGAGCTGAGTCGATCGGCACTTGGGAAACATCAACACCACAGTCGCCAGTATTCATGAAAAACAATACGTAGCGGTATTCCAGTGGAGCTTCCGATCCACCGGGGCAAGGCTGGACCAATTCCGCACAAACTGTCACCTGGTCTGATGCATCCAAAGTATCGAGACAAATTACAGCCGGTAATGGGGTGGTAATAGTCAAAACCGAATTGCAATCGGTGAATGTAATCGTCGCAACGAGGGCCGAACTCTGGCCGGTAGCGGTAACAAGCAAGGTCTCGTCGAGATTGTCATCCAGCGGAATGACCCAGAATGTTTCAAAGTCACCAAAACCGTCGGCGACAACATCCCAGGGATCGTGCCCCTCGCCCTCACCGGGCGGAGGTGTCCCATCGTAGTGAGTCACCTGCACAGTTACTGTTTCACCAGCCCAGTAGCCGCTGCCGGAAATCCAGACCGTATCACCGGGTGGATAATCTGAAGCATCGGTCGTTACTGTTGCAGCACCCGCCGTTACTGTCAGACAGGTTGCCAGTACAATGGCCAAGACCACTGTGATTGCTCTGAATCTGCTCTTTTGTGGATGTTTCATTCCCTTACCCAATATATATATACATAAGTTTAACTTTTTTCAATGCGATGCGGTCGAGTGAATAGTTCACTCCACACGCAACAAACGGTTATGTTACTATCTTATCTGTGTAGCACTTGATGTGTGTACGAACGTAGTTGTGAAGGTCTACAAGGCTTGAACAACCGACCACTAACGCCTCCTCATTGAATCACCTAATGTCCACTGCAATTCTCATTTGCAGTCAGAACCGAGGCTCAAAATATTCCCGGTCTCTGAGCATATAATATAGTGTAAATTGCCTTATGTCAAGGGAATACTGGCCTTCCCATGCAGTAAATCAGTACTTTTATTGAACATGAGCGGCCTTTTCCCCGAGGTTGTCACTGCGGTTGATGGCACTTTTTCGGCCATACGTAACGACTACGTATAGCATGTCGCTTCACCTAGTCACCTTAAGTACCGTGCTGCTTGATAGTTACGCGCCACTCTCACAACTCGCCTACAGCCGTAATAACTCGCCGAGGGTACTCTTTGCGTAAAAAGTACGGGTTTTTGCTGTCGAGGTCGTTTTGGCCGGATTTTTCAAAATCAAACCGAAGTGACCCTGCTTGACTGTATCAGAAATATGTATTATGTCTCAAGAAGACTCTACCTGATCCAGTTGGGTGGCACATGTGCCCGCCTAATAGAGCAACATTGCGATCACAGCCAGCCAGATAATTACCGTGGCGGCATATCCGGACCAGCGTCCTTTTCCAACCAGAAGAGCAAAGGCTGAAAAAAGCAGAGCAATTCCAAGTTGGGCTGTGATCTTATATAATGCGAACAGGCCAAACGCATCGGCCAACAGAAGCACCCCAGCCAGCACAACGGCGGCCATTACCAACCAGACCGGTTGTTTTCTATTCGATATCGAAGTTCGATTAGCGGGCATAGTCGTATTCCTGCAGGTAGTTCTCAATACCTCGGACGATGGCGCGCGCAACCGTATTGTGGAATTTGCTGGATTTCAGGAGCGCCTCCTGTTCGGATATCATCATGAAGGCACACTCAACCAGGACTGCCGGGTACTGGGTCGGTCGAACAACGGCGAGATTTCCGTGATACAAACCATAGTCTCCCAGACCGGTAGCCGAACACAACTCGGATTGGATAGCACGGGCCAGATTAATCGAATGCAAGTGATAGTAATATGTCGAGCTGCCGTTGTTCTCAAATGGATTGACACCATCGGGGAGTGCGTTGTTGTGGATCGAAACAAAGAGATCCGCACCACTCTCTTTTGCGATTGCCGGTCGATCATAGAGATCAACATGGCTCATGTCATCACGGGTCATAATGACCTGAGCGCCGCGCGATAGCAGCGACTTACGAACGGCCAGAGCGATTTTGAGATTGGCCGAAGCTTCGGTCAAGCCGGTCGGACCAACTGCCCCAAGATCGCTTGAATGCCCCGGATCGATCACTATTTTCTTACCACGCAGTTGGTTCACGTCAGCCGGTGGTTTTCTCAACGCAAAGACAAAGGTGTTGCCATCGTAGTACGAATCGTATCCCCAGATATCAAAGGTCAATCGCAGCTTCAATTCATAAACCAGTTCCTCTGGCTGCAACCAGGTAGCATAGTCGATCAGGTCATCATCGGTGTCATAACGAATCCAATCGGTGTTGCTTACAACACCAAACAAACGAATTCTAATAGTACGGCGGTCATCTTCGACCACCTGGAAAGCGTGCTTGCCACTTAACGGAAACTCCACAACAACTCTGTCCGGTTGGTCAAATGTACGAATCGAACTGAGATAGGAACGCGGCGTCTGGATACCGGCCGGTAGTAACTCCACCGCATTGCTACTTGCCCATGCCTGCTGCGATGGCGCTAGCTTCAACTTGTACCAGCTGCCTTCGGCACCAATCGCCTCAGCTTCTACCCCGGCTGGCTGGAAAATCGAAAAATACCCTCGTGTAGGTTCGTGCCGAATTATCTGCACCGAGTCGGTAAACCTGACTGTTCGAGGAAAATCGGGGCTGTTGATCGTAACCGCATAACTGCTCCACGAATGGGCGGGCATTCGTCGGGTTGGGTCAATGTAAGCAGCCAGCGCCATCTCTACCGAATCATACGGCGGCAGTCCGATCTCCATAAAGATATCTATAGCGGCGGGGGGTGCCAGAAAATACTCGACATGCAAACTGTCGGCCTGTATCGTCGCGGGAATATCCCAGAACGCCGAGTAATAGCCGCCCACCTTCAGGGAGTCCGGGACTTTGCCCCCACCAAAAACCGACTCCCCCCAATACGGCTGCAAGTGTGGCTCACCTTCGGCCATCTCCATCGAATCGATCAATCCGGAAATCGAAAACCATGCTCGACATCCCGCCGTGCCGCGAAAAGAAACCCCAAGGCGATCTCCTGATCGCAGGGACAGGTCGCCTTTGGTGGCCTATACTCACTTAGGATCACCAGAGAATCCGATAGCGGGACAGTCTGCAACGGTTGCGGTACCAACACTGTGACCGATTGACTGAGATGCTCTGGGAATCTGGTGTCGGTTACATTGTCAAGTCGGAAGGCTTCGAGATTAAAGACGAATTCGCCCGGTTCTATCGGTACAAAACCGAGAAAGCCGCCGTCACGATGAACCGGAACATCCTGTCCATTGATCTGGAGTCGGTATATCGCATCTTTCTTGGCGGTCGGGACATGACCAAATATGAATGTGGAATCGACCGCACCGATCTTCCGGCCTTCTTTGGGATAGACAACAACGATGTCATATGGACGCGACAGATCGGCTGGCGCCGGTGGTCCGCCACAGGAGATGAGGATAACTACGACCGTCGCGACGAGCAATCCGGTCCGGCGACAGAACACTCCGGCGTCATTCACTGATATATTTTTCGATAACATCTCGTTTCAACTTGGGGCCACCGATAATCTCACGGTCAACCTCAATCGACTCCCTGTCGTAACGAATCCCTTCGGCAATATCATCTTTCAACAGCACCGGACCATCAAGATCGAAGTAGTCTGCCTGCGATGACATATAGAGCGACTGTGCGATACCAATCGAGGATTCAACCATGCATCCAAGCATTACTTTCTTGCCGTCGTCACGCGCCTTGCGAGCCAACTGGATGCCGTTTATGATGCCGCCGCATTTTTCCATCTTGATATTGATCCCATCGACATGGCGCGCCAGCCGGGCATAGTCCTTCATATCGCGAACGCTTTCATCGGCAATCAGCTCAACATCCTCAGCCTTGCCTTTTAAATGCGGCCATTCGTCAACAAATTCCGATGTAGTGGGTTGCTCAATAACCTTGACACCTTTGCGCGAAAGCTGGTGTATCATCTCCTCAGCCTTAGCACACGACCAACCACCATTAGCATCGACCCTGATCTCCTTGTCGATGACGGCATCAAGAGCGTCGAGAATCATGATGTCTTCCTCATGCCCCATCTTGATCTTGATAATCGGATACTCACATTGTTTGATCGCTTTTATCATCTCCGCCGGCTTGTCGACACTGATCGTAACCGAACTTCTCACCCCCACCGGCGTACCCAACTCCAGCACTTCCCAGGGGTAGCGTTTGGATTCGCCCGACAGGTAATGCAACACCATACCGGACAAGGCAGCGCGGGCCGCTGGTTGAATCGGGAAGCCTGAGATTTCTGCCAGCGTCTCGGCGGTTATACTGTCCTGTTTGCGGAGCAAGGCGATACCCTCTTTGATACCAGCTTCGATCTCTTCATCCGATGGTCCAAGATAGACCGAGCCGGAAGCCTCTCCCACGTATCGGTTGTTCAGTACGGTAAGAAAAACAGTCTTAACATCTGTCTCACCCTGAGAGACGGCAAATTTCTTTTTCAAGGGTAACACCATTTTGACAGTATCGAATTGCATCAGATGATTCTCCTGGTTGTCCGGTAATCACGATCAAGGTCCTGTCGATAATCAACTCCGCCGGGTCGGATCGAATTGACTCTCACTCCTCCTCCCCCCAGCGAAGCGTGCACAATAGAATCTTCGCCACAGGCGATCCCGACATGTCGGTCAAAAAATATAAGGTCCCCGTGTTTCATTTGGTCACGCTCGATTTCACAACCTTCCTTTATCTGGTCCTTAGTGTCTCTCGGCAAGAAGATCCCAAACCGCGAGAAAACGGTTCTGACCAATCCGGAGCAGTCAAAACCGGCGGTCGATATTCCACCCCACAAGTATGGCACACCGAGAAATCTCTTAGCTTCCCTAGCAACACCGCTTCGGCTGGTTTTCCGACTCCTATTGAAATCAATCGGTTGAATG
>DAOWIM010000242.1 GCA_030640905.1 bacterium | reverse complement strand
GGGCATTTTCAGTTCCGAGATTTGCCGATAGATACCAGTCGTGCCAACCATGATAGCCACAGAACGCCACCTTGTCGCGTCCGGTGTGGGCGCGTGCGATTCTCACCGCCACCGCCATAGCTTCACCGCCGGTGCGGGCAAACCGTACCATCTGTGACCACGGATGCAACTGGCACAACAGTTCGGCCAACTCGACTTCCTCCGGGCACATCAGCGAGCAACTGGTGCCACCGTCAATCGCCGCTCGAACAGCAGCGTCAACATCGGGATCGCCATACCCCAGCACGTTGGCCCCGATACCTCCGATACTCATATCAACGTACTTGTTGCCATCAACGTCCCAGACCTCCACACCGCTGGCCTTGCTGAAGTAACCGGGCCACACGCCGGGAGCAAACTGATCGGGTCGTTTTGAAAGAAGCTGGCTCAGACCGGGAATCAATTTCTTGCCTTTTTCCTGCAGGGCAATGCTGCGGGCTCGGTCCGGTAGGGTGACTGTAGAATTGCTCATCGTGTTCCTTCTGCTTTGTCTTTTTCCAACGATATATCGAAACCTTCGTTACGCTTGAACGACGAATTGAGTTGGCACAGTTCCGGTCTTTCTTCCAGCAACTGCAGAATGTCTTCGGTAGTAAACTCCGGATTGCGGGGGTACAGCTCACCGTAAATTTGGCGGACAAGTTCCAGATCGTCTGGTTCATCAACTGTCCATCGCAGGTGTGATCGATCCACCTCTCCCTTGAATGCCGCTATCTTGAACCTCTCGGGCTGATTCCAGATGAACGGCGTGACATGCTCTCGCTCGGAGGGGAGTTTAGCCTCCTTCCAGGCGGTCTCAAGGGCGACAAATCGCATCACTTCAACATCGAGACCATCCGGAAAAGTAGGTTCAAGACCGTTGCTGACGTAATCATACGCACCGTCGAGATGATACTGAATGACACTGTCGATCAACGATGGATCGGCCAACGGACAGTCACCGGTCAATCGTACAACATGCTCAGGTTTTTCTTCCTGCACAGCCAGATAGAAACGGTTGAGCACATCGTCGAGACTACCGCGAAAACAGGGTTGTCCCAGTTCACCGCAGAGCGTGGCCAGATCATTATCGGAAACATCAACACTGGTCGCCACAATTAGACGGTCGACCTTGCTTGCCCGATTCACTCGTTCCAACTGACGGGCGAGCATCGGTTTCCCCATGATCGGTTTGAGTACTTTGCCGGGAAGACGTGACGAGGAAGTACGCGCCTGGAGAACAGCCAGAATCATTTGGCAACCTTCTCTCGATAGTCGGCAGCCGTGATACCCATGCAGATAACATTGACCGGACGACCATCCATCAAACATTCATCTCGAAGCAACGCCTCCTGCTGCCAGCCGCATTTCTCAAACGCCCGTTCGCTACCCTTGTTCATCTCGTAACAACCGGCCTTCATCTTGTTGAGGCTGAGCGTTTCAAACGCAAACTTTGTGGCCAGCGCGATTGCTTCGGTAGCACATCCCTTACCCCAGTATTTTTTCTCACCGATCAGTAAACCGATATCGGCCCGACGATGATACCAGTTGATCGGACCGATCTTGATATTGCCGACATGTTCATCGCCATCAATGGCACAGATCGCGAAGAACAATTCATCGGAATTGCCGTCCATATGCCGAACATAGGCGGCCAGTGATTCCATTGAGCGGGGTACAAATCTCGATTCAAGAAACTGCACAATCTCCGGATCGTTCATCCAGCGATAGTAGCGCTCGTTGACGTCGCTGAGTCGCACTTCGCGCAGGTAGAAACGCTCGCCTTTCACAATCGGCGAAAATTCGTCTTGCTGGGTTCCGGTGGATCTGTTTTTCAGAGTGATCGAAGACCGATCTGCGTCTGAACGTGTTCTCGTTTTCAGTGATCCGGTCTCAGCAGGTTTCGCCTTCATATTGATCTACCTTCCAATTGGCGGGATTTGTGATGTTCTCATCGTCAAGAGCAAACTGTGAGTAGTCGATCTCAGCAATCTCTCCAGACTCGACACTACTGATAATCTCGGCGAGATGGTCACGTGAACAGACACCGACGATAGCCGAATCTATTTGTGCAAGTCCCAATACAAAATCAAGGGCCGCGCCCAGCACTGATTGACCGCTGGCGAGGACTGTGTTATGGAACTTCGCCAGATGATCTTTGACAGTTTCAAAGTACGGTGGGAGACTGGCTGGATTCATCAGCAGTAAGCCCTGAAGAAAAACCGACCGTGCGTGTATCTCAACACCGGCCTCTTTCAGTTTCTGAATGTATCCCCCCGAGAGAAGATGCTGATCGAAGATATTGATCGGTAACTGGACAATGTTTATCGGATAGCGGTCGAGAATTAGATCAATCTGTTCTCCGGTATAGACCGACACGCCGATCTTTTCAACAAGCTGCTGCGACCGCAGTTTCTCCATCGCCTCAAAAAGCAGTTCCCCACCATCGGCCAGCAGATCGTCGGCCTGATGCACAAGCAATCCGTAGATGCGATCCGATTTTAAATGTTGGAGAGAGCGCTGAAATGTTGTCGTCAGAACGAAAGCATCACGGCGTGTGATCCGGGCATGACCGATTGGCTCTGTCTTGGTGACGATCTTGAAGTCATGTTCCCGTGGAAGGGATAAGCCCAACACCTGCTCACTGTCACCATAAGCCATCGCCGTATCAAGCACTCGGATACCGGCGTGCGACGATAACTCAAGGATTCGAGCGATCTCATCCGGCGGTGTCTGCCCTTCCTGATTAGAGACACCGTAATCAATGCCGAACTGTACTGTACCCAACCCGAGTCGGGTGATTTTCGAAACAGCGTCCGAACCCATCAGTGCGATCCTTTCAATGCCTTTTCCAGTTCATCAACTACGCGAGTGCAATCCTCCTCGGTCAGCGCCGGATACATCGGAATGCTCAGCGCCTGCCGATAGTAATGTTCGGCACCCGGAAAATCACCCGGACCGGTCCCGCCGTGCTGTCTGTAATACGGCTGCAGATGCACAGGGATATAGTGAACCTGCGTACCGATACCGGCTTCACGCAATCGATTCATCACCGTGGCTCGATCAACATCGAACTTCTCAAAGTCAATTCGCACGACAAACAGGTGATAGGCGTTGACGACTCGCGGTCGCACACCGAGGGGCACTACCTCATCCTCATCAAATCGTTCGGCCAGCAGCATCCGATAGAACGACGCCAGTTCGTTACGGCGTTCGACATTGGCCCGAAGCTTTTTCGCCTGACTGCAACCGAGCGCAGCATGGATGTCGCTGAGTCGGTAATTGAAACCAAGTTGCTGCAGCTCATGGTACCACGGGTTGAGTTGCCCGTCGGCAGCGACGGCCATCTCTGTATTGAGAAATCGTTCGCGTTGAATGCCGTGCGTTCGAAGGCAACGTAGTCGCTTGGCCAGTAACCCGTCATTAGTTGCAACTGCTCCCCCCTCCCCCATAGCGATATGCTTGACAGGGTGGAACGAAAAAGCAGACATTACGCTATAGCGGTTACCACCTACTTGCTCGACCTTTCCGTCCAACTCAAAAGAAGCTCCAATAGCATGGCAGGCATCGTCGACAATCTTTGCTCCATGCCGATCGGCCACGTCGAAGATGCCCGGCAGGTCAACCGGCTGGCCGGCAAAATGTACCGGAATGATCGCTTTGGCTTTTCCTTCGGGAGTTTTCCTGAGCGCCTTTTCCAGCAGTTCAGGTGTCATCAGGCCAGTCTGGGGATCAATATCGGCAAACACGACATCAGCGCCAACAAAACGCGCACAATTAGCCGAGGCCATAAACGTAATCGAACTGGTAACGACCACATCGCCCGGACCAACGCCCAGCGCCATCATTGACAGATGCAGAGCGGCGGTGCCGTTACAACAGGCCACAACCTCGGCGGCTCCGATCTGCTCGGCAATCTCGCATTCAAATTCGTTGATCGTGGGGCCTTGGGTCAGCCAATCGGATTTGAGAACTTTAGCGACGGCTCGAAGGTCGTCCTCGTTGATCTGCTGACGCCCGTAGGGCAGGAATTTCTTATCTTTCTTCGTTGCCGTCTTCATAATGGGTTGCTGCCGATCTCAACGGTGTGTACAGGAAACTTCAGCCTTCGTCTGCGGCTGTCTCAAAATCAACCGCCTGCTCGGACGACTTACGGATCGAGAGTCGGCGTTTCTTCTCTGCCGCCTCAAAACCTTCCAGTGTAAAACTCGGATCACAATGTTCCCTGATCAGTTCTCGAAGCTGCTCAACACCCAGCCATTCGGTGTTGTCTCCGCTACTGTACCGGAAACCAGGAGCGCATCGTCTACCACCAAATGCCTCCTTAAAACGCTCAATATCCCAGAGAGGCATCGACGGCAGAATTACAAAGTACTTGTCGAACTCGACCGAATTGATGGCATCGGTTTCGGTAATCATTTCCTCGTGCAACTTTTCACCCGGACGGATACCCACCATATCATGTTTGCATCCCGGCGCAATCGCTTCGGCCACATCAAGGATACGGTAGCTCGGGATTTTCGGCACATATAGTTCGCCGCCCCACATGTGTGTCAGAGCATAGAGGACCAGATCGACCCCCTCTTCCAGCGTGATATTGAACCGCGTCATCTCAGCGTCGGTGATCGGAAGAGTACCCTCGTGCCGCTTGTTCATAAAAAACGGTATTACGCTGCCACGGCTGCCCATAACATTGCCATACCGCACTACGGAGAACTTGATGTCGTGATTACCTCGGAAATTATTGGCCGTTACGAAGAGCTTGTCCGCACAGAGTTTGGTGGCTCCATAGAGATTAATTGGCGCGGCTGCTTTATCCGTTGAAAGAGCCACCACCTTCTTGACTCCGGAGTCGATTGAAACCTCAATCACATTCTGCGCACCCATGATGTTGGTTTTGACAGCCTCAAACGGATTGTATTCGCAGGCAGGCACTTGCTTTAAAGCTGCTGCATGAACAACGATGTCCACCCCCTCCATTGCCCTTCTCATGCGATCAACGTCTCGCACGTCCCCGATGAAATACCTGAGTTCTTGTCCGCCAAATTTCTGCCGCATTTCGTGCTGCTTCAGTTCGTCGCGGCTGTAGATTCTTATGACTTTTGGATGGTATTTTTCGAGCATTATCTTGCAGAAGT
>DAOWIM010000289.1 GCA_030640905.1 bacterium | reverse complement strand
CGGCGGGCCTTGTGTCCGCCGTCATAGCACCGCTATAATGAGTTTTTCAACAGCTTCCTAAACGCCACGCTATCAATAAACTACTTGATATAAATTACCGTATCCGTTACTCTCATCTTGTTAATACAGATGATCAAGATGCGATAGAGGAGGTAATATGAGAACTATTCTAAGACAAATTGGGTTGTACATCACTATCATGGCGATGATTGTAGCAATCAGTGCTGCAGGTTCCCTGGCTGGGGAGAAGGAGGCCATCGGATCTAAGATTCGTGTTATTGTGGGAACTTTTCAGGACAAATCAGCCCATCGTTGGTATCACGGCGCCGATCCGGGTACCGGCATGGCTGACATGTTGATTTCAGCGCTTGTTAAATCTGGCAAGTTTAAGGTCTTTGCCCGCGCTCAACTTGACGAAATCCTTGCCGAAAAAAATCTGAGTCTGTCCGATTTGGCTAACCCCGGTGTTGAAGCAGCCAATAAGTTGGAAATTGGTGATTACCTTGTTTCGGCGTCTATTACTGAGTTCGGATACAAAGAGAAAAAAGTTGGGGGTAGTAAGTTCGGACTTGGCAAACTCGGATTCACTGAATACACCGGACGAGTAGCGGTCGATCTTCAACTGATACACCTGGGCACATCGGAGATAGTTTTCGCAGACAACGTTAACAAATCTGAGAAATCAAAATCTCTTGGAATTGGCACCGGTGATTTCTCCTTCGGCAGTCATAATACTTTTGATGATCACGTCGTCGGCAAAGCTACCAGAAAGACAATCAACGCTATTGCTGACATCCTTTCCAAGAATGTCAGCGTTCAGGCTTGGCCTGGCGGCTACCTGATCGTGTCAGATGATATGCTGTTCTTCGAAACCGGAAGTGAGATGGGCATCAAGAAAGGGATGAAATTCGACGTCAAACGCGTCAAGAAAGAAATCAAGAATCGAGATGGCAAGGTTATCAAGGTTATCTATGAAAATGTGGGTGTGATCGAGGTTACTGAGGCTGAAGAGGGCCTCACCACCTGTCGAGCTGTATCGGGAAGTGGTTTTCTAAACGACGATCTGGTACGACCTCAGAAATAAGCGCGTAAACACGATTATTTTGACAAAATGAAGCCCGGCTCCTGCAAGGAGTCGGGCTTTTGCAACTCTTATAACAATATTAGTAGCAACATTGTCGTTCTGTTAGAATCCCATTTGCGAGGCTGGTTTCTCGCCTTTCTTGAATCCTTCTGGTATCTCATATATCCCATCGGGAGCTGATTTCTCAACACATTCGATTATTTCTGTCGTGTTCTTCATCACCACCCCCATCATGTTGATTTCGGTGGAGCTTTGCACCTGGATGCCCTTGATTTTCTTGAGCTCTTCCATAATTTTCTCCATCCCCGGTTTGCTTAGTAGCTCGGTCTCTGCAATTGTCCGGAATAGATCGTAATCGACCTTGATATCTTCGGTGGCCCAGATCTCCATTTGGGTCGCCCCCATAGACATACTGATATCAAGCAGATACTTCGTGCTGTTCCAATCCCCGATTTTCTTAGTCTCTTCGGTCTCAGTGACACTGACTTTGACCGATCCCATCATCTTCTGCATCATCGCCTGCTCATCAGTTGCGGGGCTTTCGCTCTTTTCCCCAACTCCACCGATTGGCATCTGATAATACGACTTCGCAGCGGGATCAATCGCATACATCATGCTCTCGTCGGTTCTGAAAATATATGTCACCTCCGCAGATTCCATATAGGCTTTGCCTTCGCCTATCCAGATAATAGACGTATCCGACTCGGCCTCCTGCTTCTGCCCCATCATTTCAAAGGCATCAGTAGTGGTTACCTGCTTGATCATCAGATCAGCCGACACCGTAGAAATCATAACCGCAAGTGTGAGAACGATTGCGGTGACTATTAAACGCTTGACCATGATACTCCTCCTTTATGCCGCCGGTCTCCCGGACGATCAACCTATCCATTGCATCTGACTGCCTTCATATAACAGAGGTAAGCGTTCGTAGCAAATAATATTATCGGAGAATATCGCAAAAGAAAAGGGACAGATCAAATGATCTGTCCCTTCGCAAGACAATAGACTGGTCGGTTACTATTTGAGAAGAATCATCTTCTTGGTAGCGCTGAAGTCACCAACCGTCAGGCGGTAGAAGTAAACACCGGAGGCTTGATCGTCGCCAGCGTTCCATTTCACCGTAGTTGTTCCAACCTCAGCCTGACCGCTAAACTCGCCGATCTGCTGACCAGTTACATTAAATATCTTCAGAGAGTACTCACCTGCAACCGGCACCTCGAAACTGAGGGTCGTGGCCGGGTTGAACGGATTCGGGTAACTCTGATGGAGAACGTATTTGGTCGGAACCAAACGAGCCATCGCTGGCTGACCATCATAGAGTGCCATCTCCACCGAGATAACATCACCGTCAACCTGCAGGAACTCACCCTCAAGAGCCTCGCCCTGAGTCAGACTGTAAACCAGGATGTGAGTATTG
>DAOWIM010000292.1 GCA_030640905.1 bacterium | reverse complement strand
GGTAGTTCCGCTCGGTGACTAAGTATCGGGGGTGGTGGTGTCAGGGGCGGTCATCTAAAATTGCGGATTTGGGATTTGCGGTGGCTTTTTATGGCAGTTCGGTTCTCGCGATGCCAGCGGAACCGGATCGCCGACTCGGGCGTTGTAATCGGTTGTGACATTGCGTATTATGATTCTAAGAGTATATTTTTCAACCCGTAGTATTGAGGTCTCATGATTTTTGGCGCCCATCAGTCGATTGCCGGCGGCGTCTTCAAAGCTGTCGAGCGGGGCAAGCAAGCCGGTTGCGACACGATTCAGATGTTCAACAAATCCAGCAACCAGTGGCGAGCTAAACCGTTGGGTACAAGTGACATTGACCAATTTCTGGCTGCTATCGATACGACCGGCGTTACTGTTGCCACTTCACATACCAGTTACCTCATTAATATCGCATCGCCCGAAGACGCTCTCTACGAGAAATCGCTTGCCGCTCTGAAGGTCGAGATGGAGCGCTGCGGCGTGCTTGAGATTCCGAACTTGGTGATGCATCCCGGCGCGCATGTTGGGTCGGGAGAGGAGGCCGGGTTGGGGCGAATTGCCGAGAATATCAACAGGCTGTTCGATCAGCTTGAGGGTAACAGCGTCACGCTGTTGCTGGAATCGACCGCCGGGCAGGGATCGGTGTTGGGGAGTAGTTTTGAGCAATTGGCGTGGATTATTGAGAAGGTCGAAGATAAGGATCACATCGGTGTCTGTCTTGATACGTGCCACATTTTTGCAGCCGGGTACGCGATAACCGAGCCGAAAGAATACGGGGCTACGATGAAGAAGTTTAACGAGATAGTAGGGCTGGAGCAGTTGAAAATCATCCACATGAACGACAGCAAAAAGGAGTTTGGTTCCCGGAAAGACCGGCATGAACATATTGGCAAAGGGGAGATCGGGTTGGAAGCGTTTCGGAATTTCGTTAATGACAAACGACTGGAGAACGTGCCGATGATTCTTGAAACCCCTAAGGCTGAGGACCTGGCCGAAGATATCGAGAATTTGAAAGTACTCCGCGGACTGGTGGAGTAGTTGGCCGGGCGGTGATTTGTCGCAAACTGGCTGGTGCTAAATGTTTGCCTGTGGGGCCTGTTTTGTGTATCGTAATTACTTGATGCACGCTTCTGAATTTTCTGGATGGTGCCGGGTAGATGTACTTGAAACGTAGAAGGAATGCTATTAGCATTTGACGATGAAAAACCTGATTACAAAGATATTCGGGACCAAGCACGACCGCGATGCCAGGAAAATGTTGCCGGACGTGGGTATGATCAACGAGCATTTCGCGAAGCTGGAGAGTCTCTCCGAAGAGGAGTTGATCGGCAAGACAGATGAGTTCCGGGGTCGACTTGATGCGGGCGAGACGCTTGATGATATCATGGCTGAAGCGTTTGCTGTTGTCAAGGAGGCTTGTCGGCGGCATCTGGGCGAGACTTGGGATGTAGTAGGGCAGCCGACCGAATGGAACATGGTGCATTTCGATGTTCAATTGATGGGCGGAATGGCCCTGCATCAGGGGAAAATTGCCGAGATGGCCACCGGTGAAGGAAAAACGCTGGTTGCCACTCTCCCCACCTACCTGAATGCACTTTCGGGAAAGGGCGTGCACATTGTAACGGTCAATGACTATTTGGCCCAACGTGACAGCGAGTGGATGGGCAAGATATACGAGTATCTCGGTCTGACGGTCGGCGTGATCCAGAACGCGATGACCAACGCTGAGCGTCGCGTCATGTACGAACGGGACATAACTTTCGGTACGGCCAACGAGTTTGGTTTCGACTATCTCCGCGATAACATGGCGCAGACGGCGGAAGATCGCGTTCATCGAAACTACTTCTACGCTATCGTCGATGAGGTAGACTCGATCCTTGTCGATGAAGCCCGGACGCCGCTGATCATTTCTGGTCAGGTGGAGCAGTCCCCTCATAACCGCTACCGCGAAATGAAACCGACTATCGACACGCTGGTTCGCAAGCAGACGACGCTGGTTAATGAAATGATTGCCAGGGCAGAGAAACTTCTGGCCGGTGAAAAGGCTGAGGATGATTACGAAATCGGCACTCTTCTCCTGTCGGCAAACCGTGGCGCACCGAAAAACAGTCGGTTGCTCAAGGTCATGAAGGAGCCGGGGATCAAGAAACTGGTGACCGATGTTGAGTCGGCCTACATGCGAGAAAAGAAAATCCACGAGATTGATGACAACCTGTACTATTTCATTGATGAACGAGAGCACTCCATCGCCCTGACCGATTTGGGGCAGGAGCAACTTACTGAAGAAGAACAGAAACTCTTCATACTGCCGGACATCTCGACGCAGTTGTCTGAGCTCGATGGTGACGAGTCGCTTTCGACCGAAGAACGCCAGAAGCGCACCGACGAAGTCTACCGTGTTCATGCTGAAATTTCGGAGAAAGTTCACGCCATCACTCAACTCTTGAAAGCGTACTCGTTGTATGAGAAAGACGCTGAGTACGTTCTGGAAGATGGTAAGGTGATGATTGTCGATGAATTCACCGGGCGTGTTCTGCCGGGGCGGCGGTACTCCGACGGTTTGCATCAGTCGATTGAGGCCAAGGAGGGTGTCAAGATCGAAGCGGAGACTCAGACACTGGCGACTATCACGCTGCAAAATTTCTACCGTATGTACGATAAGCTGGCGGGGATGACCGGTACGGCCGAGACTGAGGCGCAGGAGTTTTTCGACATCTACAAGATGGAAGTGATGGTCATTCCAACCAACCAGGAGGTGATTCGCGAAGATCAGAATGATCGGATATATCGAACCCGTCGGGAAAAGTATAACGCGATAGTCGAGGAGATTATTGCCCGCCGTCAGGACGGTCGGCCTACTCTGGTGGGAACAGTGACGGTTGATGTTTCCGAAACTCTCTCGCGCATGCTCAAACGTAAAGGCGTTCCGCACAACGTCCTCAATGCCAAACAGCACCAGAGAGAAGCTG
>DAOWIM010000282.1 GCA_030640905.1 bacterium | reverse complement strand
GAAAGAACCAGCGCGGTCGTCTTGGACGACTTCATTTCCTTTTTGACCGATCGATTTTCTTCCGCGCCTTATGAAGCGGCTCGGCAATCATACCTGATCCAAAAAGCGCATCTTCAACTGCGTCTTCAATAGCGGCTTCGGCGTTGACCCAGTACGGATCAACCGGCGGATGCACTCCCGAATATATCTGCTTGATAAACGTCTGCAGGTTGATATTCGATTTGAAGTACGGGTCATTCTGTGCTACGACGGACGACGGATTGGCCGACCGGTTAGCCTTGCAGAAGCTTACCTGATTCTCAGGCGAAGTAACGAACTGGATAAACCGCATTGCGGCCTGCTTATGGTCCGAAGCGGCGTTTACAGCCAGGAACTCTCCACCAAGAAACGAACGGCCGGTGAATTTTGGGCCGGGGATGAGTGTCGTTCCGAAGTCAATCGTGCGTTTCTCAAGTTCAATGCGTTTGAGGAGCCAGTCTCCCGAAATGATAAAACCGATCTTACCCTCAAGAAAGGCGTCCTCAATACCACGTTGATTGGCAACATAGCCGCAAGAGTCGTGCAGGAGCTTGTAAAACTTAAGAGCGTCAATTCCCTTTTGTGATGATAAGATACAATATTTGCCATCGGGCGTATAAAGGCGCGCGCCATTAGACCAGAAAAATGGCAGAAACTTTTTGTACAGACGGTGCTTCTCCGCCGTATTCGATCCCCATCCGTGTGTGTTTTTACCGAGATGGTCGATCTTGATTGCGGCTTCCTGAAGATTACTCCAACTAATCGGTATGAAATTATCAGCATACTCCGCCTGCCGCAGCAACGCACGATTATAAAATAACACTCTCGTTCCAAGTATCCACGGTCTGGCATAGATGCGTTCGCGATAGATTGCCATGCCCCACCCCTGATACTTGTCCTGATCTGTTGCTGTTTGCTCGGTGATATCGGCAAGATGTCCGGCGTCGGCAAACTGAGCAATCCAGTCCGACCCCAACTCAAGAATATCGGGACCCCGGTCTGAGGCCAGCGCCATGACGATTTTTTCGTGACCGTTCGCCCAGGTCAGGTCGGAGACTTTGACCTTGATATCAGGGTTGGCTTTTTCAAACTCCGCAACGATCCTGTTGACGGTTGGTTTGATGCTTGGGTCGGTCCAGAACTGCCACCATTCAATTGTAGTTTCAGCCGCCACTGGAGCCGCCAGCGCGATTATCGTAACTATCAGAACAATTATCAAGAGTGTCGATCTATTCACGAATCAATCCTTTCTTGCAAATTAGTATGTGTACAAAAACGTACGGTATCCGAATATATCGCTCTTCGCTCAACGGTCAATTAAAATGTGTTAACCAGGAGGTTGTGGAAAGGATGGAGCAATCTCGGCCCAAATGAGATTGCCGCGCTTCGCTCGCAATGACGGAAGTGTCGCCGGCTTGCCGCTCCGCCAAATGATTAAACCGTTGCAAACTACCTAAAAGCGACTTGTCGCCGCTTGCTGCTCCGCCAAATGAATCAATTGTCGCAAACTACTTAAAGGCAGCATGCTGCTTTTTGTTGATACCGGGTGGGCACATTGCTCTTATTGAGGCCATGTTGTTACCTGTACTCGCTGCCGCCGCCAATGTGGGGTGGTTCGATCCTGACAAATTATGGACGCTGATTGCAGCCCTTGTCGCAATTATCATAGTCTTGTACACGACCTATCACCGAAAGAGCCGGGACAAATTCAAAGTTCGGCAGATCGCCGGAATCAGTGCGGTGGAAGATGCGATCGGACGAGCCACCGAAATGGCCCGGCCAATTCTGTTTACACCGGGATGGGGGGGAGACATTCAGCGTCCGACAACGATTGCCTCAATGAACTTCCTGAGCCACATTGCAGAAAAAACCGCCAGCTATGACTGCACCCTTATCTACCCGACCCATGACCCGGTAATCATGACAGTTGCACAGGAAGTGGTGCGAGAGAGTTACGTCCGGGCGGGACACGCGGATCGATACTGCGAAGATAACATCAGCTACGTTTCCTCAACGCAGTTCGGATATGCCGCGGCAGTCGATGGGTTGATCAGTCGGCAGAAACCGGCTTCGGTATTTCTGCTGGGTACTTTTGAAGCCGAATCGTTGATACTGGCCGAAACTGGGAATTCGATAGGGGCCATTCAAATCG
>DAOWIM010000218.1 GCA_030640905.1 bacterium | reverse complement strand
GGTCCCGGATTTACTCAGACATTATCGGGATTGGCCGAGGCGTACCATGATTCCACCCCGCTGCTGTGTATCGTAACAAGACCGACCGGGCATCAATCTCGTAAATTCCGTCTGCAGGTTCTCGATCAGAGACAGATGGCGGAGCCGGTTGTGAAGAAGTTCTTTGAAATCAACGAAGCATCGCAGACAGCGTCGATTCTAACCCAAGCGTTCTCTACTGCGACTGACGGTGAGCCCGGACCGGTTATGATCCAGATTGATGATGTAGCGTTGGTTGGTATCTCATCTCAAGTTCAGATCGAACGAACAGAGCCAGTTGTTCAGATCAATGAGATGACAATCGAAAAAGTAGCCCGCCGGTTGTCTTTCGCCAGCAGGCCGCTTCTCTATTGCGGACAGGGTGCGTTTGAAGGTGCCGATCAGGTCCGCCGGTTGGCTGAACGATACTCAATGCCGGTGGTTACCACCGGAGCAGGTCGGGGAGTGTTGCCCGAAGATCACGCTCTTTCACTTTGTGTTGATCTTCGAGGTAGTGCCTGGCGCGAGTTGAACGCTCTGATTGCCGACGCCGATCTCTTGCTGGCGGTTGGCTGCAAGTTTTCACACAGCGGCAGTGCCGGTTTCAAACTGGAGATTCCATCGGAGAAATTGATACACGTTGATTCTTCAAAAGAAGTACTCGGAGCCAATTACGCAACAGATCTGCCGGTTGAGTGTGATGCGGTAGATTTCTTTGATTCGCTCCTTGCTGTCGATCATCAGCCTGCAAGCAACGGCGGGTGGAAGCCTGAAGAAATTGAGCGTTGGCGCAAACGACTGGCAGCCGAGATGGAACAGGCGTTGCCGTTTCTCCCGCAACTGAAAGAAATGGACAATTCCAGTTGTTCAGACTTGTATATTGCTCTCAGACGTTTGCTGCCTCGCGAGACAATTCTGGTCACCGATTCCGGTTATCACCAGATTGTCGCTCGTTCATTTTGGAGAGTTCTGTCATCTCGCGGATTGATTGCGCCGACCGATTTTCAGTCGATGGGTTTTGGAATCCCGGCAGCTATTGGCGCCGCGCTGGCTTGTCCTGATCGGTCGATAGTTGCGGTGGTTGGCGACGGCGGTCTGATCATGTCCGGTATGGAATTGTTGACGGCTGTGCGCGAAGAGATTTCTTTGACAGTGTTGTTGATCAATGACCATAGCCTCGGTCAGATTCGGATGGAACAACTCCGTGCCTTTGGAACGGAACATGCCACCTCGTTGAACACTCCCAATATAGGGTCTTGGTGCCAGGCGTTAGGCGTCAACCATTTTCTGCTGGAGGGCGACCTGGAGACAGCACTCAGCCAGGCACTCGCTGTTGGTGGCGTGACGGTCATTGAGGCCGTCAACGGCGATTCTCCACAATTGCGTCGTATGCGGACCAGTGGGCTTGTCAAAAACAAGGCCAAACGACTACTTGGCAACGGGATTGTGGCGGGCTTGAAGAGACTTTTTGGGCGTTAACGATTCACCGAGTGGTTTTCCGGAATCTTTGGCAACAACCTATTGCAACGTGAATTCTTTCCTGCGACTGGCCTGCTTGCCGCTCACTTTATCGAAAATTGTCAATTTGATGCCGTACTTACCGGGCCGGAAGTCGGGAGTTGTGGAATACGTTCCACACGGATATTCCAGTACGCCTCCCGGCAGCAAGGCTTTGCCGTTCTCGCCATAAAGACCGGCCTGAGCGAAAATGATCTGACTATCCACATCGGTGACCTCGATATTCATCTCATAATGGTGCAGGCCGTCTTCTCCGATCTCAAAGCCGGTTACATGAAGTAGAACCAGACTGACATCATCACCGGGTTGGAACACAGCTTCTTCCAGAGTGGTCCAGGCTCCCTGTGGATCAGGTTTGGCAAACATCGCCGCCTCGACCTCAAGGTTTCCCACAGGTTGCTGGTCGGCGCTGCAGGACAATACGAGCGCTGCGAGGAATATCGTTATCAACATTTTCGTTTTTCGTCTCACCAGTCTTCTCTCCACAAATCAAAGGTTTGTCAACTTTAGCAGGTCGAGCATCCTCCTGTCAACCATAACCGACCCCCGCCCGAGATGTAAAGAGAGCTTGATTTTGGGCCGATAACGAGGTATGTTGTTGTTGGTCAAGCCATATCAGACCTGCCCCGGATGTCCCGGCTATGGTCCTTCGATTGTAAATTGTCTTGCCTTTCGGTGTGCACTAATTTGTGCCCCGAGCTTCGGTACTACCGAGTTGTTGAATGTTTAAAAAAGCCATCATAGTTTTTGCCCTCTTTACTATTGGCAATCTGGTAACGATAAAAGTTGCCAGTGCTGAGAGCATTTCTGTGATGCAAACCACACCAGCGGCAAATTCCGTTGCCGTATCGACCTCAAGCAAGATCGCGGTACTATTTTCGCATGAACTTGACCCAGCTTCGATCAATGAATCAAGTTTTGCTGTTTTTTCGCTCTACGAGGGCAGAGTTGATGGGACTTATCAGGTATCAACTCAGACAGTAATTTTTGACCCGCAATTTGATTTCCTGGCCGGCGATATGATAACGGTTGTGTTGACTTCGGAAGTTACAGGCTCAGGGGCCGATCCGCTATCTTCGCCTCATATCTGGACATTCTCTGTGGAATCTGAAGAAATCACCGGACATTTTGGAGCCCGTGAGACTCACTCGATGGGCGATCTCCACTGGTCGGTGGTGACCGCTGATTTTAATGGTGATCGCGCGGTCGATCTGGCGGTAGCGCGAGCCGAGACCGATGACGTGGCGATCATGCTGAATGACGGAGGCTCTATAATCGGGATTGACAGCACGTACCCGGTCAGTTTCTATCCCACAAATGTGTCTGCGGGAGATTTTGATAACGATGGCGCTGTTGATCTTGCTGTTGTCAATCGAGGGCATGATACGGAACCGGACTCGACGGTAACGGTTCTGCGCAACCTTGGCGATGGAACTTTTGAGTTGGTTGGTCATTTCCGTGTCGGTTTGCGTCCTCGCTCGGCTACAGTCGCCGATATCAATGGGGATACATACGCCGACATCGTTGTCACCCTCGGTTTGACCGATCAAATTGCAATTCTCACTAATTTGCACGACGGTTCGTTTGCTCCGGCAGTTACAGTTGCTGTCGGTGACTACCCGTTTTCGGTGGCAGCAGCCGATCTTGACAATGACGGCGATATCGATCTTGCCACCGCTAATCGAGGGGAGAACTTGGGGAGAGACTCGACTGTTACCATCCTGTTCAACGATGGTTTCGGCAGCTTCTATCACGATTCCACTCACGTTGCTGGTCGCACCCCGCTTGACTTGACGATGGGCGATCTGGACGGCGATGGTTTCAATGATCTGGCAGTCGCGGTGGCGTCATCCGACTGCATCTCGGTTCTTTTCAACGACGGAAGTGGCGTCTTGCGTCCGCCGATCACATATAAGGTCGATGACATCCCTAACTCTGTGATTGCGGTGGATTTGGATGGTGACGATGATCTTGATCTGGCCGTATCCTGTGGCGGTTCCGATTCCATATCAGTTCTGGTCAACGATGGGCAGGGAACGTTCCCGCTGCACTTTGATTACCCAACCGGCGCGTATCCCTGGTCGGTTATGGCTGCGGACTTTGACCTTGACGGCTACCTTGATCTGGTATCGGCAGACAGCTATTCCCGAAAACTCTCTATTGCGTACAAACTTCTTTGCTACGATAGTGACCTGGATGGTTTTGGCGATCCTGACCGCGCTGAGAATGAATGTCTGCCCGATAATTGTCCCGATGTATACAATCCGCGACAACTTGATGTCGATGGTGACGCCCTGGCGGACTCATGTGACAATTGCCCCGTTGTTGCCAACAGTGATCAGAGTGACGAGGATGAGGACGGCTACGGAGATATCTGTGATAACTGTTCGATGGATTACAACCCCGAGCAGGTTGATACCGACCTTGACGGAATCGGCGATCTTTGCGACAACTGTGTCACTGTTGCCAATGCTGATCAGGCGGATAACGATACTGATGGCGAGGGTGATCTTTGCGATATAGACAATGATAATGACGGTCGTCTTGACGATGGTGACGGTTCCGGCATTGCGGGCGACTATCCCTGTTTTCGCTTCATGATTGAACCGTGCGATGACAATTGCCCCTTCGTGTACAATCCTCTCCAGCGTGATTCCGACCGCGACGGTATAGGTGATGCCTGTGATTGCTGTCAGGGGATCAGAGGCAATGCCAACGATGATGATCTGGATCGGATCAACATAGCCGACATCACTTTCCTGCTGGATTACCTCTTTGGCGGTTCGGGCAGTGTGGAACCCCCGTGTCGAAAAGAGGGCAACGCCAACGGTGACTCCAACGAGAGTATAAACATATCTGACGTTACCTATCTGGTAGAATATTTATTTGGCATTCCTCTTGGCCCGGCGCCTCCGCCCTGCCCGTAAACCAGATATCGAAACAGTATTAAT
>DAOWIM010000255.1 GCA_030640905.1 bacterium | reverse complement strand
CGCCATTAACGACGGGCCGTTCTAAGCAACTAGTTTCTTGGGAACTGCTTATTTTTTGCTTCTGAAGCGGCGAACCACTCCGGCGCCGGCCAGGCCGAATCCAAACAGCAGCATGGTAGTAGGTTCGGGAACCACATACTCAGCGTCATGTGAGAACGGAGCTACATATTTAGTGGTTTGATCCATTTGTGGAGAGGTATAGCAGTAAGCGTCAAAGTGAACATAGTCATACTCGGTCTCGACCCAGTACCTGTAGATGATCCCCATGCTTTCCACGCCGGAAATCGGATCCTGATAGTTGCGAATCTCATCGGTAGCCGCTTTATCGAATGTGCTGGACTCTACGGCAAGCTCGGTGAACCAGGATGGGTAAATGCCATGCGGTGGCACATTCCAGTCTGATAAGGCTGCTGGAGGTATGCCATTAATCCACGGAGTAGTTGTCAGCAATGTAGTTTTATCTTCGGCAAAGATCTTCAGATCACCGGGGGCACCGAGACTGCCTTCTTTTCCGAGTGAGGCAATCAACTGGATTCCGTAAAGATCCTGACGGTGGGCTGGTTCGATAATGCCATCATACAGATCGGCGACCACCCAGATCTCGAAACTGCTCTCATGAGTTACCCATGTTTCATTGATGTACGTGGCGGATGGGATATAAACCTGAAGCGTCGGTGCGGCGGAAACGGAGCCTGCAAGAATCACAACCGCCAGAGCGGTTAGGAGTAGCTTTTTCATAATAATCGACCTCATATTTTGTAAGAATCTCTTTTTTCTCGTGTGTACAATAATGCTTTCATGCTGAAGAAAGCAACCACCGTGCCAAAAAACCTTCTACCCGACACCCCCTGTGACTTTTTAAGTTATTGGGACGCATAATGATACAACGGGTCCGGTGGTTACAGAAAATAGACTTGCCCAACCTAGGTTTCATGTATGCAACTGGCTGCACTTTTCCTGACCGTTAAGCCACACACTGTTGTCTTTATGAATATTTGGCAGTCCGATCCGGTCTTCGTTGATTGAGCTGCCTGGCCAATTATAGAGCCCCGGAGTATTGTCAACTTGTGGCTCTCGAGGGGCACAATTAGTGACCTCTCCTGTCAGTTGACAAAACTATTTTATGAGCGATTAGAATGTGATATATTCGGTTTGATCCATTTCTTACCTTTGGAGAAGCCGTGACAAACAGGAAAATTCAGATAAAGAAAGGCAAAGCAGAAATGGCAACCAGTACGATGCCTGATCGCAAAAAAGCCCTCGACGCTGCCCTGACTCAGATCGAGCGGTCGTTTGGAAAAGGCTCAATCATGCGCCTTGGTGACAGTTCGGTCCTTGAGATAGAGGTTATTCCGAGCGGGTCGCTGGGGCTGGACCATGCCCTTGGTGTGTGGGGTATTCCTCGTGGTCGAGTAACCGAGATCTATGGCCCGGAATCATCGGGCAAGACAACTATGGCCATACACATTATTGCCGAGACCCAGAAAGCCGGCGGCGTGGCCGCTTTCATTGATGCCGAACATGCTCTTGATGCCAACTATGCCCGGGCTCTTGGTGTCAACACTGACGAATTATTGGTCTCCCAGCCCGATACCGGCGAGCAGGCGCTTGAGATCACCGAGACGTTGGTACGATCCGGCGCGGTTGATATAGTCGTTATCGATTCGGTAGCGGCACTGACACCAAAGTCGGAAATCGAGGGTGACATGGGTGACAGTCATATGGGTTTGCAGGCCCGTCTGATGTCACAGGCGCTGCGAAAGTTGACGGCAATCATTTCAAAATCGAAAACGTCCGTTGTTTTTATCAATCAGATTCGGATGAAAATCGGCGTCATGTTTGGCAACCCGGAGACCACCACCGGCGGCAACGCCCTCAAATTCTACTCGACGATACGGCTTGACATTCGCAAGATCGCTACTATCAAGGACAATCAGGAGGTGATCGGCTCCCGGACACGTGTGCGAGTGGTCAAGAACAAGGTGGCTCCACCTTTCCGGGATGCGGAGTTTGATCTTATCTATGGCAAAGGCATTTCTGTAACCGGTGAACTGCTTGATATTGCCGCCGAGAGTAATATCGTCGAAAAATCAGGCGCCTGGTTCAGTTATGGGTCGGAGCGTCTCGGCCAGGGGCGTGAAAACGCCAAGCGATTCCTCGACGAGCACGAAGATATTCGCAGCGAGATCATGGCCAAAGTGAAACAGCAGCTCGGCGCCCCGGAGGCGATGACCCAAACCGATGGAGTAGCGGAGTAGGTTCCGGTAGAGTTCGAGCCATACATAAGTAACTTCGACGCAGGTTTGGTTGTCTCTCTTACTGAGGGCTAAGTCAGGCTCTGCCTGCCTGATGGTCTGTCTAACAGCGCCTCTCGGCGGACTACAGGTGCTTCTAGGCAGGGGTGGCGACCCCCCAAAAACCGCTTGATTCTGATAGTGGCCCAATCTATATTATTAAACCAACCAGTTGGCAAAAGACCAACCAGTTGGTAAAAAACTAACGAGTTGCCATAGACCAACGAGTTGCCATAGACCGACAAGTCGGCGAGAGGCCGACAAGTCGGATAATCTCAGAAAAGAGAGGGATGAGATTTGAAGTACAAGGACACACTCGAAGGCGATATCGCGATATTCGAAATCGCCGGCAAGGTTCTAAACTACGAAGAGAGCTTTACGCTCTTCCACGGACAGATCCATCAGTACCTCAACCTCAACAAGAAACAGGTCATCGTTGATCTGCGCAAAGTGGAGCTTATGGGATCGGTCGGTCTGGGGATGCTCATCTCGGTCCTCACGACGGTGCAGAAGGGCGGCGGCCGTCTCGTTTTGGCCAATATCACCAGAATTCAGAACCTCATTGCCATGACGCGGCTCAATTTGATTTTTGACAGCTATGACAGTCTTGAAGAAGCAGTTGCTTCGTTTGAAAACAAGTAGATCAGAAGGACACACAGATGAAATTTAACGACAAGTTAGACGGTGAAGTTGTTGTATTCAAGGTTTCCGGGAAAATTATGGGTGGCGAGGAGACGACACTTTTTCACGGCCGGATTCATGAGTACATCACTCAGAACAAGAAAAACTTCATCATCGATATGCGCAAAGTTGATTGGATGAACTCAGTCGGTCTGGGCATGTTGATTTCTGCCTTGACGACGGTGAAGAATGCCGAAGGTCGTCTGGTCCTGGCTGATATTAGCAAGATCGAGTCAATCCTGACGATCACACGGCTCATTTCGGTATTTGAACATTTCGAAACGGCCGACGAGGCAATGAAAGCATTCTAAGGTTTGTCTGCTCTGATTTGAAAGCCCCTCCTGTCGGAGGGGCTTTTTTTATTCTTCGCAGCCGGCTCAACTATCAATTTTCACGTGAGCTGTCCCTTCGTCTGATAGTCCAGTACAACGATTTTTATGATGATCTCGACCTTGAGCCACTGCTTACATACCGGCTCAATCCGTTCACCGTTTTCTATGTTGGCGCTACCAGCAATTTCCACTATTATGACTCAAGCGATTACGATTCGGTATCAGCATCGGAATGGGCCGCAACTTCGCGTCAGTTCTTCTTCAAGATGCAGTACCTGTTCCAGATATAGTTTCAGAACATCGCATCACAAGATAAGAGAGGTGCCCACATGGGACAAAAAATAGTACAAGTTGATTCATTTGCATCTGAGCCGTTTGAGGGTAACCCCGCCGGTGTATGTATTCTCAAGAGAGCCGCGGACGAGCGTTGGATGCAGAAGGTAGCGCTCGAGATGAATCTGTCCGAGACAGCGTTTCTGTTTCCTGCTGACAATGGTTATAATCTTCGCTGGTTCACTCCCGCGGCGGAGGTGGAACTGTGCGGTCATGCTACGCTGGCATCGGCCCATGTGCTCTGGGAGGAAGGCCACATCGCGACCGATCAGGATATCAGTTTCAATACTCTCAGTGGCGAATTGATTGCCCGGAAAGATGGAGAGTGGATCGAGCTTGATTTCCCGGCCAACCCTGCTACGAGTTGTCCGGTACCCGATGGTTTGGAAGATGCGCTGGGAGCCAAAATTGTTGCTGTTGGTAAAAGCCGGTTTGATGTCATCGTGGAAGTCAAATCCGATGAGATTGTCAGGTCGCTCAAGTCCGATATCGGTCGTCTCGGAGAGCTTCCGGCTCGCGGTACGATTGTCACCAGTCGCAGCGACGGTCAACCGTATGATTTCATCTCTCGCTTTTTTGCACCGGCGGTTGGGGTTGCCGAAGACCCGGTGACCGGCTCGGCGTACACCGTGCTCGGCCCTTACTGGCAGGAGAAATTGGGCAAGAGCCAGTTCCTGGCGTACCAGGCCTCGGCTCGTGGCGGGGAAGTTCGGGTGCGAGTCGATGGTGACCGCGTTCTTCTCGGTGGCCGGGCCATAACGGTTATCCGCGGTGAGCTGGCCAACGAAGCTGGTTTGACCTGAGATATAGTTGTACTATTGGATGAGTCACGCGTGTTATCAGGGAGAAGCGCTATGAGTGTTTTTCGATACCAGTTTGTCCGTGCTGCAGGCAGAATCATTGCCGCCACCCTTCTTGGTATGTTGGGGTTGATGGCTATATCATCCGCAACCATGTATCTGCAGGATCAGCCTGATTCTTTCCTCTCGAACCAGTGGACAGTCGGTATCGCCGGTGAACTGGCCATGCTGGTTTGCGCATTCCTGCTAATACTGCTTGTCAGCAGAGGGAGGATATCCCTTTACGGCTTCAAGGTGGCGCGAGATCTGACGTGGGGACGAGTGGTCCTGCTGGGCCTGGGACTTGGAGTTCTAATGAGTGCCGTGGGCCTACTCCTCGCCCCCGACAAACACCCATCCATGCAGGATTTCTCCTTTCTGCAGACGGTTGTTATTATCTGGATAGGTGCCAGCATCGCCGAGGAGGTTCTGACGCGGGGGTTGGTACAGAGCTTTCTGGCTCCTCTGCAAAAACATGGAATAAGCGTGGCTGGCATTCGGATCAGCCTGCCTGTTCTTGTGGCGGCTCTGTTTTTCGGCCTGATGCACACCGGCCTGCTGGCAATCGGCGCCTCCGGTTCACTGGTGGCCCTTATTGTGGTATTTGCCTTCTTCGTGGGGTTAGTAGCCGGGTACTATCGCGAGAAAACAGGGAGTCTCATTCCTGCCATAGTTGTTCATGTCATGGCCAACGTCGGGGGAAGCGGCATCGACTATCTGTTGGAGTTATTCTGATCACACCGACGTTGCCCGGCCTGACGCCGGGCGAGTTGCCGGCAGATAGATAATCCGTACTGTCTGGCAGCACTCAATTCTGCTTGATTTTAGGTTTTCAAAAAGTGTAATTAATCGTATAAGAACGCGATCCTAAACGCGGGAGATAGTCGGATGATTAACAAGATTGAGAAACTGCTGGGCGACGATAAAAATCTGTTGACCCACAAGTGCAAGACCATTGACAAATCGGCGCTTCACCTACCCGGACCAAATTTCATCGATGAAGCTTTCGGCCTTTCTGATCGGACGCCGGCGGTGCTTCGCAATTATAACTGGTTGTTCAACAGCGGACGGCTGGCCGGTTCGGGATACATGTCGATTCTGCCGGTCGATCAAGGCATTGAACATTCCGGTGGCGCATCGTTTGCCCCCAATCCGATCTACTTTGATCCAGAGAAGATTGTCGAGTTGGCGATTGAGGGTGGTTGCAACGGCGTGACTTCGACCTTCGGCGTGTTCGGTTCTATCTGCCGGAAATTCGCCCACAAGATTCCAATGTTCCTGAAACTGAATCACAACGAACTACTGACCTACCCCAACACGTTCGATCAAGTGATGTTTGCACAGGTCAAGGATGCGTTCAACATGGGTGCGGTTGGTGTTGGGGCGACAATCTATTTCGGTTCCGATACCGCTATGCGGCAGTTGCAGGAAGTTACCGATGCGTTTTCCTATGCCCATGAGCTGGGATTGTTCACGGTCCTGTGGTGTTATCTTCGCAATAGCGATTTCAAAACCGACAAAGACTACCATGTGGCGGCCGACTTAACCGGCCAGGCCAATCATCTCGGTGTCACCATAGAGGCCGACCTG
>DAOWIM010000077.1 GCA_030640905.1 bacterium | reverse complement strand
CATCCTCCGGTCGAAGGACCGAGTTCACCGACACAAGGCTAAGGAGTAGCAGATGATTTCAGGGTTTGATAAGAGCAAAGTGCGGCGGGCATGGGTCGTGTCCGATTTTTTGGTCTGGGGGATGACCGGCCTGGATAATGTTGAGTACCTGGCTTTGGAGACGGTGGGAGCTGAGAAGAATGTCCATTTTGGTTCGGTCGCTATCGGTGGCACGCAACAACTGGTAACGTTTTCAAGTCTCTGTGATTTACGGGGCAACAATCTGCCTGAGGAGATTGACTCGCCGGTTGTAATCGTTCAACCCAGGTCGGCCCAGGGGGCATTCATTGTCGGTAACGCTGTGAGTGAATCGTTTATGATTGCGCGCGATGCCGATGCGTCCCGTCCGGTGCCGGTTGATTTATTGATCATGGAGATGGGGTCGTGATATGGCGCGCCGCAAAGCGAACGTCGCCGACCTTCCCGATGATCTGGCCCTGCTGGACGATCTGATCGGGAAATGCTATTCGGAGTTAGTCAAGAGCATAACTAAAACCGCCAAACTTGGAGATTTTATTAAGATGATAGAGTTGAGAAGAAAACTGGCGCCAGCCGAGTCGGACCAGAAAAAGTTCTGGAACATGCTCGCTCGCATCCACCGCGAGACCGCTTCAAAGTCTGAGAAGGGGACGGCAAAGAAGTCCCGAAAGAGCAAGGTTAAGTCATAATATGCGTTGCACTAAGATTATCAGAAGAGTGTCCGGTTGCGCGATAGCCCGGATGATTCTGCTTGCAGGCGCCATGATTATGATTGGTGTGGTCAGTTCGGCTGAGGTACCGGTTGGCGCTCGGAAGTGGCGTACGGGGGTCGATACATTCCGGGCTCAGATCGGCGGTGCCATTGCCAACTATCAGCGGCCGGACAGCACGTGGAGCGCCATAGTCAACGATTTTGTACCTGAAGGTGATTCAGTCGCCGTTTGCAGTAGCGCGGCGCTGGGAACCCGGGTGAATGACGAGGGCGTTGTGAGGGTGACGCACACACTCGACGGAGTCGAATACACCATCACTCAGAAACTGATCGGCGTTGGCTGGATCAATATCGATACGCGTCAGAGCCATTGGATAGATTCAACGATGAGTTGGTCCGCTCCGGACATTGACTCCAACATTGTCGCCTGGAGTTCTGTGTCGCCCGGTGTGAACTATCGCATCAGAAAACAGAACGGCCGGGTCGAGCATGGTATATTCTACAGTGCGGCTTTCCTCGACTCGGCTGTCGCTTTGTATGACCAACGAGATGATTCGGCATACATCGCACTGGCCAACGTAATGATCTACACCCTGTCGGCCAATCTGGATCATCCTGATTCGGCATTCGGGGATGTTGACCGGAGAGTGTTGAAGCAGGTCGGGTGGAATCGGTTTTCGATCAGATCACATGTTCTTCATTACCCCGGCTCAGAGGAGACGGATGCGGTTCCGGTCAGATTGTACTGGGAAAAACGAGGCAACAGTTTGGTTTGTGTCGAGTACGTGATGATGCACGATATCAAAGTGGTGCATCAGGCATACCCGACCGCGACAATCTGGCACAATGCTACCGAAACTCTCGATCTGAACGATATCGAAGATACCTGGTTAAACTCCGGCGCTCCCAACAACAATTATGGCGGAGAAGATTACAACCACTGTGATGGTCTCAATAGTCATCCGTATCTGATTAAGTTCAACACCTCCGATATTACTCCTCCCGTGACGGTCTCGGCGTGCTCTCTCTATGTCAGGATCGGCAGTGGAACCAACACGTGGAATGTCCGGCGAGTTACGACTGCTTGGACAGAAGGTACTAAGACAGGATCTGAGATAGAGGAATTCGAGAGTGGTGCGACATATAACGAGAGTAACGACTCTTATGCGTTTCACGTCTATTGGGGCGACGGCGGCGATTGGGGGAGCAGCGATTACGTTGGGTCCAATTCCGATAGTCGTTCGCAGACGGGCCCCGGGTTTGTCTATCACGAGGGAAGCACACTCGCTGGTGATATGGAGGGTTTCATAAACGGCACCTACAGCGTTAAGTCATGGGCTATGTACTCAAATTCCTCGACTCAGGTGGTGAACTCTACCGAGAGTGCGTCAAAGGAACCATACGTAGTGATTGTTTACACTGCATCAAGTACTGCCGACTTTCGCCGGCGACGCACGATTATTCAACAATAAGGAGGTAATTACGTGAAACGGTTATTGATTGCGGCGGCAATTCTGATTGTCGGATTGGATGCAGGGGCGACGCCGGTTGTGAACAACTCCGGATCGTCCAGCGAGGACTCGTTAACGGTGAATGTGCTGAACCTGTGGCCGAATGGCGATCCGGCCAACGAACTCGACTCCCTGTATTTCTACGTCTTCAAGAGCGGGACGAACGGGGCAGTTTTTCAGGATTCCTCTTCGGCTGGTTGCACGATGACCGGCGTTGATTCGCTTGGTATCGGACTGTACTACTTTCACAGAGCGGTGGCTGATATTGACGGATCAGGAAGCACGGGGATATATTCGTATCAGTTTGTTGCGTGCAATTCTGACAGCTCGACGCGGACGGTGACCCACGGGCAATTTCAGGTAGCCGGGTGGGAGCTTGACGATATGGGCGATTCAACAGGCATCGCAGCGAACAATTCCAGCGATATTTTGGACAGCCTCGGTTTTGTGATCGATTCACTCTATGCTGTGCTTGATAGCCTGCAGAATCATGACGACTGGGTAGGGAATTTCCGTTACAGCAACAGCGATTCATCGTTGACGCTCAAGCAGGTAACGATCAGCGGTGCCAACGGTGTCAATGGATCGTTTTATGTAGCCAATAGTACCGGCCCGGGAGCGAAGTTTAAGGCTACGGCTCTCAATTCGGATGGTCATGGTCTATATCTGGAGGGTAACGGTGGGGCAGGGTTTAAGACATTTTCACCCAATGATCATGGCACCGAGTTTGTTTCGTCCAATACCAACGGCTTAAGTCTGGTCGGCGGCGGATTAGCTTCCGATCTCGCTGCCGATTTTGCCGACTCAATTTTCGCGATGCTCGACACCATGCAGAATCAAGATGACTGGATCGGTAACGTGCGATATAATCATGTCGATTCCACCCTCAATCTGCGTGGCTTGATCGTGACTTCCGGTGGAACCGACAGCTCGGCGGTATATTTGTCGGGCAACGGTGTCGGGGCAGGATTACGCGTAGTCGGCGGTGCTGGTAACGGTACCGGAATGTACATTGATGGCGGCGGAGGTAATAGTAACGGTCTTTCGATGGCTGGTTCGGGAACCGGGGATGGTTTCCGAGCGGTCGGCGGGATGACCGGCGACGGAGCCGATTTCCGTGGCGGGACAACGTCGGGTCATGGTATCGTCTCCTGGGCTCAAGGTTCCGGGAATGGTTTCCGCGCAGTTGGTGATGATGACAGCGCAGGAGCGACTTTTCTTGGCAACGGTTCGGGCGCCGGTCTTTACGCCGAGGGGGGCATTACCGGTGATGGCCTGTACGCCACCGGTGGGACAACTTCAGGCAGCGGTCTTGTCGGCGTTGGTGTCGGCGCCTCGGGAACATACAAGGACTTGAAAGTCACTAACATTGACTCCGGGGCATTCCAGGCATCAGTATCGGGCTTGGCTGCCGGTGTCTGGGGATACGGAGGTGGCAGGGAAATCGATGGTGGTTATGTCGATTCCAATAAGACCGAGCAGGGCGGAATTTCAGGCGGCGACAAGAACCTGACGATCTTCACCATCGATACCAGTGGCGTTGATGACACTCTGGACGGAGTCTTCATCACTCTGCAGAATGCGACAGGAGTCGTCAAGGCTGTATTGTCCACCAACTCTTCAGGTGCCGCCGAAGCAGTCGTTTCCGATGGCACGTGGAACGTGCTGGCGTCACGGTACGGATTCGAATTCCCTGACACCAGCTACGTGATCACGGCCAACGATACGGTTGGTTTGCTGGGATACGATATTGCGATTCCTTCGCCATCCGCATCGGAAACCTGTCGTGTTTACGGCTTTCTGTATGATCTAAACAGCCAGCCGGAGTCGGGGGTGACAATCAGTGCCTATTTGCCGTCGGGAGTTTCCCGAAGTGGTAGTCTGATCGTTTCGCCCTTCTCGGTAGCTACAACCAGCGACAGCGAAGGATATTTCTTCCTTGATCTGATAAAATCAACATCCCTGATACCGTCGGGGACCGAATACGAAATCACTATTAGCCGTCGCGATGGTACGTTGCTGCGTCGTCGGGTAGTAGTACCGGATCAATCAACGTGGCAACTGACATGGTAGTTGCTCTAACAGAAAACAAAAACTCAGGAGGTAGTATTGTGGGTGCAATCGTAACAGAACCGATGTCGTGGTTGGGAGTGCTGGGTTCGGTCGGTGTGTTGCTGGCCGGTAACGCCATTCGGAAGTATGTCCTTCCTTTTCTTCGTGTCGGCAAGAGACACAAGTATGCCCAGTACATAGGCATGATTGCCGATGAAGTCACCGATGATTTGCGTGTTCTCTATCCGGAGAAGGAGTGGTTGAAACATCTGGACGAAGCGGTGGATCGCTTGATTGAGATTTGCGGCGTGTCCACCAACATCGCCCGCCGTGCGGTCAACGCTGCGGTCGGTCGATTCAATACGCTGAAGTAAGACAGAAAACGGATCGTAGGTTGGGGGGATATCATGGGGCCGTCGCGAGAAATTGCGGCGACCCTTTTCTGTTGCTCAATAGCAGGGAAGTCCTACGGTTCCAAAAATGAAATTGAGATAATAGACGACATCGGCGATGTTAACAAAATTGTCGCAATTGCAGTCGGCCCGTTTGGCTCCACCGACCGGCGCTGGTCCGTCTCGGGCGATGAAGTCAATCAGCAGGTTCAGGTCGAGGAAATTGGCCGCGCCGTCATTGTTGTAGTCTCCAGCTGTGAAGAAATCCGAGCAGTCGTATCTGGCAAGGTTGGTGGCGGTACCTTTGATGTTGGTCAGATCAAAACCTTCCGCTCGCAGGAAGTAGGCTGGTCCTTCGGAGATGCCATCAAGGTTCCATTCAAATGACCAACCATCGGCGCTGTTGTTGTCGCTGCCGAAGAAGGTCCTGGTTGGGTTCCAGCTGACTGACCGTATCGCTACAGCAATCTCCACCGGTCTCCATAGACCGTTATAGAAGATGCGGTTTGTTCCGGCGTCGTTTCGCATCAGGACGTCAATAATGGTGCCGCTGAGAGGGTCGGCGACCGAGATTGTATAAGAGCCGTCGGGTTGTTCCCAGCCTTTGAAACCATCGATTGTCAGCCACAGCCCGGGATTTCCACCCAGACCAATAATGGCTGAACGTTCTTCGTACTCCACCCATGTCCTCAACGTGAAGTAGTCGGGGTTGCGAAGGTGTTCAAAGCGAAGTACGGCGCCGCGAGGGAGGAAGTAATCGTAGAGCCCTTTCATCAGATCGCCATCGTAGGTGCCGAGATTCTCACGAGTTGAGAACTGACCGGCCAGTTGCTCGGCGAGATTTGTTACCGGCGGTGAGTATAGGAAAGTGTATCCACGATCATACCAGACCTTGATTGCCATGGCGGCTGCTGCCGGAGCGCAGTAGTAATCGCCAAATTCGCCGTTGGCAGCCAGGTTGCCATCGAGAGGATTGCCGTTGGCGTCACCGAGGCTTGACTGTCCGATAGCGGTCAGCCCGGCCGAGTAATTTGTAGCAACTTGCAGGTAGAAGAGATTTACCGATGCCAGGTTTTCATCGGTGCACGACATCAGGATTTCCAGAGGCGTGCAGAAATCTTCGCCGTTTCCAGGGGTGGTGATCCGAGGTATCGGTGGCGTTGGTTCAATATAGACGTTGGTTGTGTTGGACGCCGTGCGGCCTAGGGTGTCGAAGACGGTAGCGCGTACCGAGTATGATCCTTCAGCGAGGAACGTCAAATCCCATGTCTGCGTGAAGCCGTCTCCGGGTGTTGTGGAAGCGACCCCATTGCGGAGGGGACTGGTGCCGTCGTAGTCGCGGCCAATTTCAAAAAAGCTGCCACCATTGGAATACTCAAAGGAAACGTAATCTATTATCTCCGACCCGGATGTTTCTCTGGCCCAAATCTCAGCGTTGCCGAGAAGGGTGTCGGAAAAGTGGGGTGTAATCAATTCAACGATCGGTTCAGGCTGTTCGCTGCCGCTACCGCCGCCGGGGACTCCCGATACCTGCATGAGCAGTCGTCCGGGAAAACTGTAGAATTCGTTGTTGCACAGATCGACAAAGCCGGTTGTTGTATCCCAGATATTATAGGAAGTGCACAGTGCCGGCACGTTGTCGGTGATTACAGCGGCGTAGACCATCAGATCGAGAGAGTTGGCTATAAAAAACCCGGCAAAGAATGGTCCGTTGACGATCACCGGCGAGTCCAGTGGAATCCAGATAGAATAGATACCGGCTGAAGGTACCGCCAACTGGTACTGCGATGACAGAGTTAGCATTTCTCCGGGGAACGGACAGGAAGGATCGGTGAGATCGACCGTTTCAACATCGACTGAGGCGTAGATGTCGGTCGGTGCGGCGAAAGTCATCGGCATGTTGATCTCGGTTACGGCAAAGGGATAGGGATTGGCGCATCCAAGTGACGGATCGAAATAAGCCTTGTACAGTTCATTGCCAGTGACCCAGGAATCGATTTGCCAGACCATAGTATCGGTGGTGCTGATCAAACAGGAATCGGAAAGCGCCAGTCGCGGGGCAACTCTCAGCTCCTGCTGGGGCAGATCAGCAATCCTGATGATCTTGGCTTGGCGTTTGTCCACGCCAAAGACGGATGTTGCTAATACAATGATGGTCAGGCATACGCCGGCAAAACCGCGATACTTCATTAATGGTCTCCTACACGAGGTGCTCGATGTTTATCCCTTTCTCTTGATTATCGTTCAATTTGCTCTATACTTGATAGGTAGAGGCACCGAAAACCGGTAAATGCCGGTTGAAAACAGGCTGTGCAGAAAGTGAACAGATGGTAAGTATGAAGCCGGGCAAGCGCAAACCAGAGTGGTTGAAAGTGCGAGCCTTCGGGGGAAAGCGGTTTGAGCGCACTGATCGATTGCTTACCGAGCATCGACTGAGTACCGTTTGCCGAGACGCCAACTGCCCCAATCGAGGAGAGTGTTTTGAGGACGGCACGGCCACTTTTCTTCTGATGGGACCTCGCTGTACCCGCAATTGTCGGTTCTGTGATATTCCTACCGGTCAGCCGGGACCTCTCGATCCTGGAGAGCCCCAGCGCGTGGCTGAGGCGGCGGCGTTGCTTCAGTTGGATCATGTCGTGGTGACATCAGTTACCCGAGACGATCTGGACGATGGGGGAGTAAAACATTTTGCTGCAACCGTGACGGCGATCCGCAAAAAATTGCCGAGCAGCAGTATCGAAATCCTGACGCCTGATTTTCAAAACGTCACCGGTGCAGTTGAAATTATCGTAGCCTGCCATCCGGATGTTTTCAACCACAACGTCGAGACAGTGCCTCGGTTGTATCCTCATGTTCGGTCTGGAGCGAAACTGGAGAT
>DAOWIM010000041.1 GCA_030640905.1 bacterium | reverse complement strand
TGTAGCGCGTTACGGTACCTGGCGGTCAACCAGCGCATACTCGACATCGCGGAAACCTTCGTAGCGTATCGCCACTTCCTTGCCGTCCACGAGAGTGATCCGTTCGCTGTCAATTGTAATGTGGGCTCTTTCCAGTATGGTCGTCCCCTCGGTGTAAGCAAAATAGAGTTTCCCGGTCGTGGTCAGGCGATCAATCCCGCCAAGACAGGTAGTGTCTTTGGCGCTTGGTGGTACCGGGATGTAAAGAGTTCCGTCATACTCGATCAAGGCACAGTCATACCCCAATTCCCGTACCAGTGATTTGACAGTAAAGACAATTGAAGCATCCATCGTCTCTTCCGGGAGCATCACGCGAACAGTTTGCGTCCAGCTATACGGGATCGAGATTTCACCGGATGGAAAAACAGGCATTCCCTGTTCCATATACTGTTGCAGCCATTCAACCGACCGTCCGACATCCGGATCAATCGGTTTGATGTCCACAACTCGGCCATTCGGTTTCATCCTCAGGCTGTCACCGCTGGTGTAGCTGGAGGAATCGATCTTACCGGCATTGAGGCTGTCGAGTGAAAATCCGGTGATAGTTGTGCTGGTCACCAGTTGGATCGTGCTGTCGGGATCAATGCTGATGACTTCCTGAATATACTCGGCTTCCCAGTTTTCCTGTCGGTCAGAGGTCAGCGAATCGGCTTTGTAAATCTTTGTACGACCCTTGGTAGTCTGCTGAAAAGTAAGTTTTTCACCCGGTTGGAGGCGAATTCGAAGGGTTATTGTTTTTTCCTGTCCTGTGCATCCGAATATCAGGAGACAGAACATAAAAAGAATAACGATGGCGGTCATTGCTCTCATAGTGGTTCTCCGTATGTTACTTTTTGTCCGATGTTGGGTTGACGCCGACACCCATGCGGGCCATAGCTGTTGCCAGTCCTGGCGCTCCGGGACTCGCCAGCAGGAGGGTCCCCCGCAGCAGGCGCGTCTGGTCGTCGGTAGGGGCAAAGACTCCCTGTTGCATCGGTACGGAGTCTTGATTAATTGATGATGGGTGAACGACCTCAGCCGATGGTGGATTCAGCAGGATCGATTGACCATCCTGACCGGCTCCCAGAAGCATCGCCGTGAAGAGAATAAGCAACGAAGCTGCCAGCGAGAGCATCGAGCGCACGAAGGCCCGCTTATCTGAAACTGTCTCAGCGTTGTGAGGCTGGGAAGAATCGGCGCCGACTGTTCGGGCCATGATTATATCTGTTGTTTCCTGCCAGTATTCGTTTCCGGGGTCCGGAACCGTCATATCGGCCAAAGTCTTTTTCAGGCGCAGGGCGGATGCGTATTCGTTGCTGCAGTCGTTACATTCTCTCAGGTGGTGCTGCATCTCGTCGGAAATGGCTGTCTCGATCTCTCCATCGATAAAGCCATCCAGGAGCGCCATAAAATGGCTGCACGTCATTCTTACTCCTCGCTATGTATCCTTGCGACGCTTTAGTAGTTTCCTCAATTTGGTGCGCGCAATGTGAAGATTCGATCTTACCGTGGCTTCGGGACAATCAAAAGCCTCGGCGATCTCGCTCTTGCTGTAACCTTCGATATCATGAAGAATTGCCGTCAATCGCTGCTTTGGTGGAAGCAGATCAAGAGCTTTTCTAATTTCCTCCATCACGCGTTTCTGTTCAAATGTATCGCTCGGGTTGGGAACACCTCGGGCCAGATCCAACTGGATGTGACCGGGAAGTGATGAGGCATCGTCTGAGAGGGCGCTGCGGCTTTTCCGCTTGCGAAGCAGGTCGATCGAGTAGTTCGTGGCTATCCTGATGAGAAAAGTCGAAAAATACTTGACCGAGGCCATTTCGCGTCGACGTCGATAAATCCGTACAAATGTCTCCTGTACTACGTCATCGGCATCAAGGTGGCTACCCAGAATCTGGTACCCCAGAGCATATATCTTGTCGCGGTACCTCCTTATCAATTCGGCAAAGGCACTATCGTCACCCTCGATGAAGTCGTTCACCAATTCCGGGATCGATTTGAGCATCTGCCTTATATTACCTGTCTCATAAGTATGGACGATTCAGTTGTCTGCGCGTTTAAAGCAATAGAAAAAATCAAATTGACCAATTCCAGCATACAGCTTATGCCGAGAGCTTGTTATTGTCAACCCTTCTTTTATCAACAGGTTAGCAGGGGTCGGCAACTGGTGAGATCGGTGGTGGGTGGCGCCGGATATTTTGGTGAATTTGCGAAATGTTGGTACGGTTATCGGTGTTGCTTCCTCGAAGCAGACCTCAACATTTGCAATCTATTGCCGAACATAGCTATTGACAGCGGCCAAGGTTGCCACTATAATAAACGACCGAAAACGAATGGGGCCATAGCTCAATTGGGAGAGCACTTGACTGGCAGTCAAGAGGTCAGGGGTTCGACCCCCCTTGGCTCCACCAAATCACGAAAGACCCCGCTTATGGCGGGGTCTTTTGCTATTCAGCCAAAAGCCCAGCTAGTTTTTTCTTGATCAAGCAAATGTTGCGCTGACACGAGTCAGCAATTTTATGATTCCCTCTTTGTAAGGATTATGCACACCGCACAGTGGATCAGAGGTGCAAAGCCTTATTTCGTCCAAAGTATTAATACCGAATAATTTTATTCCATCAAAAATACGAATATCATATATTATAATAAACTGGTAGGTCAATTATGAGATCAAAAAACGATCCAAATTCATTGATATCAAAAGGCCAGTCACTCGCTTCTCTGATTCAAAAATACTATATTCAATATGGTAAATCTTTTTATCGTTTAACGCTTAATTCCAAAGCAGGATTTGAAAATCGCGATTGGCCGGGAGTACGAAAAGACGCCATCAAGCGGTTAAATATGTATGAAACGTTTCTGGATAAAATCGAATCAGAAATTTACAAATTATTCGGCCAACAAGCCAAGAATATATCTATCTGGAAAAATGCTAAGAAATATTATCGTCAAGCTATTTCTGATTGGTATGACCTTGAATTAGCAGAAACATTTTTTAATTCGGTGACCAGGAAAATTCTAATGACAACCGGGATAAACCGAAAAGTAGAATTTTTCCAATTACGCTCACGAAAATTCAAAAAGCTCGATTCGAAAATAATATATCGAACTTATAATATAATTGAATCCACTAAAGATAGTTTACCTGAAATTCTATCAGATTTTGAATTTAAAAGCCCCTTTGAAGATATAAAGCGTGACTCTGAATTTATAGCTAATGAGATTGATCTATATTTGTGGCCTTTTATGGGGGGTGAAATAAATAAAGTAATCGAAATGATAAATGTCCCCTTCTATCGTAACAAAGTAGCCTATCTTGTTGGTCGAATTCTTGCCAAGGGACACGTTATCCCTCTGGTTTTACCTCTTTACAACAGTTCAAACGGTATTTTCGTTGATGCCGTTCTTTTTCGAAAAAGGCAGCTAAGTATTATTTTCGGATTCGCCCACACCTGTTTTCACGTTCCCACCGAACGACACAAGGAGCTGATTGAATTCCTCCTGACAATTCTTCCGGTAAACAGAATTGATGAACTTTACTTTATGATTGGCTATAGAAAACATGGTAAAACTGAATTCTATCGCGATCTTCATCACTTTATACATGTATCGAAAGAAAAATTTGAAATTGCCAAAGGTTTGGAAGGTTCAGTTATGATTGCTTATACTCTTCCTAACTATAACTATATTTTCAAAGTCATCAAGGATTACTCCTGTTATCTCAGGTCAGAAAATATATCCAACAAAACTTTGTCACGAGAACATGTGATGCATTGTTATCAATGCGTCTGCAATCGGGATAGAGTTGGCCGCATGGTCGATACACAGGAATTTGAGAATTTGAAATTCAGGAAGAAACGATTTTCTTCAAAATTACTTCGGGAGTTCAAACTGGCTGCTCGAAATACGGTGGTTATAAACGAAGAATATGTCCTCATCAAACACTTGTACTTGCAGCGTAAAGTGACACCCTTGCCCCTGTACCTGGAAATGGAACATAATCCTGAAGCTATTCGCGAGGTCATAATTGATTACGGCTATTTCCTGAGAGACTTAGCGGCAATTGGCATTTTTCCCGCCGATTTATTTAACATGTGGAACTGTGGTGTTACCTCCCGACGGCGGGTTGTCCTCTTTGATTACGACGATGTTGAATCGTTACTTAATATAGACTTTAAAGTAAAACCTGCCCCCAGGGATTATTATGAGGAGCTGATGCCGGATAAAGATAGAATTGCTGCCCATAAGAATGATTTCTTCATAGATGAAATTGAGATATTTCTGGGAATTCCTAAAGCACTTCAAGGTGTTTTTAACCAGATACATGGCGATTTGTATAATGTCAAGTTTTGGCATAAAATGCAACGAAAGGTAAAACGTGGCGATATTGCTGACATTATCCCATATAATAAAGCAAGACGCTTCAAGAGACGATTTGATTTTTCACATTTTGATATTAGCCACAGATAATTAATGATTGCAGGGGGAAATAAAATAAGTTTTACAATTATCCTTCGTCACTACTTGCCAAGCTCGGGATATTTTACCAGCAATGCTCTGACATAGGCACTGTCGAGTCCCTTGCTCAGGCCGACTTTGTAGATTGAAGCAGCTTTGCGAAACTGTTTGTTCTTAAGGAAGAAATCACCGGCTCGCTTAACGAACTTGACGGGAGCACCCTCGGCCATAGCCAGCAGCTCAAAGTGGTGTGCGGCTTTTTTCTGATTGCCCTGAGACAAATAGAGGTCGGCCAGCCCGAGGTGAGTGGACCATTGGGAAGGGTCGATCTCAAGTCCCGCCAGCATAGACGCCTCAGCTTTGTCGATCTGACCGTTGTAAAAATATGCCAGGCCTAGATGACCCCGGATTTTCGGCTCAAAGGGGTTTAGGCCAAGAGATGTCTCCAACGCCCAGACGGCACTATCGTACTGGGCCGTGGCTATGTAGCAGGCTCCCAGGCAGGTCCAGGCATTCCAGAAAATCGGATCGGCCTTAAGCATCCGTCGTGCCAGTGGCAGCGCTTCGGCACCACGACCCGTCTCCACCATTTTGACCGCGCGATCATTGATACTCACCTCCGGATAAGCGGCGCGGCGCCACTGCTCTTCGGCGCGGTTGTTCTCCACGTCCTGAATATCTCGAAAATAGTTTACCAGAATGGCCTGGCCGTTACGGTTCTTAGTCTTGTCCAGATCACGGTAGTGTTTGAACAGGGCCACTCCTTTTTCGGGCACCATTTGCGTAACAACTCTGGGGGCAAGGGTCACCAGCCCGAGGATCACCGCCAACGCCGGGATCAAGCGCTGCAGGCCAATAGTGGATCGGTTTTGGATCGACACATATGTCCAGCTTATAGCCACCACCATACCGGCAAAGGAGAACAGGTCCCAGTCACGAGGCATACCGAGCTTCGGTTCAAAAATGAGGACAGCGGTCAGCACCGAAGAAACAGCAATTGCCAAAAACCGGTATTCGGGCGCTTGTAAGAGTTTTCTCCAAGGCAGGCGCGGAGCTATGAAGATTGCAAGCCCGAGTGAAGGCACAAGCATTATCAACAGGTTGGCAAAGTCCAGCAGATGGGCAGCGGAGAACATCGTGTAGCCCTCTACAGTGACAACCGACTCTGTGATACTCAGGAACGCGAATCTGAAAAAGAGGTTGGTGGCGTACTGGTAAGCAAAGACAGAGGCCAAAAGTGCTCCGGCGATGATCGTACCGAGCAGACGAAGTTTTCGGCCTCTTCGTTTTAGGTTGCGATCAAACTCACCGGTATAGAAAAGCAGAAACAAAACGCTCGGCAGAAGAAAGACTCCCATTATGTGGAAAGTGACGACGATCACCGCAAGCGTCAGGGGTATCCATTTGGCTCGTGTGTTACGAATCGCCAGCAGACCGGCCAGAACATAGATGCCAGTAGTCGCGACAAACATCGAGTAATACTCGACATAGCCAAAGAAGAGCAGCATGTAGCCGCCGGTGGCGAGGATGAGCCAGAACAGTAGTCGATCAAATAGTCGGCCAAACAGTTTTGCCGACATCAAGGCCGTTACCAGCAGGAAGATGATGCCCGCGCCTATAGAGACAACTTGAAAACTGAGAAGCGAGACGGCCTGACCATCTCCCGGCAGTATGTTCCGCAGCCAGAGGTGAATAATTGATTCGCCAATTTCCCGGAACTTGATCAGCGGATCAGGCGTGCCCATCTGTCCCAGCACAGTGAATCCATCGCCGAGAAAATGCGTACGGCCTCTCAGAATAATGAAGGCAGCCGCCAGTGCTGCAGTAATTGTCACGGTAATGATGAAATAGAATCGATTGCTGCCGGTGTCGGGCTGGTCGGATGGTAAACGTCGCAGCAGATATCTGATCGCCGACGGCATCAGAGCGGCCACACCGATAATTGCAAAAGTGATCGACTGAGGTACATAGCCCCAGACACTAACACCCCAGATACGATGCTCTGGGAAGAATGACGCGACCAGATAAATCGTCAGCATAACATAGTAAGCTGTTAACGCCATCAGGTTGGATTGATTTTGTCTCTGTGGTTTTCGTTTCATTGTAGTCGCTCAATTGTCTGCAAGAACATCGTACTGCTCAATTCGATCAAGTCGGAAGGTTCTATCAGCGCCCGCTCGTTCGCAATAGGCGTTTAGGTAGTATCGCGTTCCGAGTCGGTAAATCTCTTTGATCCGGATCACCCGCGTGCTATTGGTTCGATTGTTGCTTCGATACGAAATTTGAATCGGGCGCGAATCATCGGCAGCTTCCTGCATCGCAGCGTATGACTCCGGCAGGCTGACCTGAACCGGACGTCCGTCGTCCATGCTGTAGATGGTGAACCGGTTGGCAAGATCGTCCGAAGATTCGATACCGGAGAGCATCGGGGAAGCATGTTTGATCAACTTCATCACAAAGATAGCATCCTCAAGCGCGCGGTGCTGCTGACTGCTGGCAATCCCAAAATGCTCCACCAGAGACAGCAGAGAATAGGAGGGCAGGCCGGGATAAAGTCGATGGAAGATATCGACAGTGTCCATGATCCGGTTCTTGCCGGCGGCCAGGTTGTTGCGGCTGAGTTCGCAGGCTACAAACGAAATATCAAACGGAGCGTTGTGGGCGATCAGGATTGTATCCGGTCCGCAGAAATCAGCGAAGTCCTGAAGCACCGTGCCGACAACCGGTGCCTCGGCTACCATCTGGTCGGTAATCCCGTGGATGGCGATAACTTCGGGGGGGATTAGTTGTCCGGGGTTGATTAATTGCTGAAAAGTGGTGGTCTCCTCGTCTCCGAGCGTGAACCTGACCGCGCCAAGTTCAACGATTCGGTTGGAGGGTGCCCACATCCCGGTCGTTTCGGTGTCGAAGGCAACAAATGACTGGTTCTTGAGGTACTGTGATAGCTGTGCTGAATCCACCATGTTCTCAATATGGAGAAACCGAATCTGATTGACAAACGCTTTTTGTCCGCTATCTTACCAGCATGAGGTTCCTAATGAGAGATCGACGCGATCAAAGTACAAACCGAACAGCCCATCCCAGGGCAGTCAGATCATTTGCTGCGTTGTACAATTCTCTGGCGGCCTCGGGTCTTCAAGAAATTTAGAAACCATATCAACATCCGGCCGGAAATCTTCCGGCGAATATCATTTCACAGTCAACTCATAGATGCAGTTTATTTTTTCAAATAGTTGGGAGTAAAAGATGGCGATAACACTTAGTGGCGCAGGCTTAACAATAGAAAAACTGGTGCGAATAGCAAGAGGTAGCGAAGAGGTGCAGCTTGATCCTGCCGCCCTTGAGAGAATGAAGAAATGTCGCACCATGCTCGAGAATAAAATCAGTGCGGGCGAGATCATGTATGGTATCAACACCGGTATCGGCGAGTTTTCCGAAGTAGTCCTCGGCAATGATCAGGTGAAAGACTTCCAGAAATACTTGATCTACAACCATTCGGCAGGTATTGGCGAACCGGCTCCGATTGAATACGTGCGCGGTGCGATGGCCGGCCGGATCAATGTTCACGCGCACGGGATGTCGGCCCTTCGTCCTGAAGTGACTTTGACCTTAGTCGAGATGCTCAACAAGGGCGTCACGCCGTTTGTCTGCCAGAAGGGATCGGTGGGGGCGTGTGGTGATCTGGCGCCGATGTCTCAGATTGCGCTGGTTCTGCTCGGTGAGGGACAGGCCTACTACGAAGGTGAACTGATGGATGGTCGCGCGGCGATGGATCGCGCCGGTATCCCCGTGCCCGGCCTTGAGGCGCGAGATGGGCTGGCCGTTATCAATGGTTCCAACCTGTTGACGGCGATGAGTGCGATCTTTATCTACGACGCCGACCGCTGGCTGCGTCAGGCTGAGATCGGCGCGGCGATGTCGCTTGAGGCGCTACGGGCCAACATGAAACCGTACAGTCCGAAGTTGCATCAGGCTCGCGGGTTTTCAGGTGCGATACGAAGCGCCGCAGCCATTGGCCGGATAATCTCCGGTGGTGATCTGGCTGAGGGTAGAGAAAAGACGAAAGTGCAGGATGCCTATTCGATGCGGTCAACTCCGCAGGTGGTGGGTGCTGCCCATGATGCGCTGGCGTACGCGCGGTCGCAGGTTGAGATCGAACTGAACGGTGTCGGTGACAATCCAATCTTTTTCCCCGATGAAAACCTCCAGTTGTCGGGAGCGAATTTTCAGGGATCACCGGTTGCGCTGCCAATGGATATGGCCGGTGCGGCGATCACGATGGTCAGTGTGCTCTCGGAACGTCGCATGAACCGGCTGAACAATCCGGCCCTCAGTGTTGGATTGCCCGCTTTCCTGACCAAGGGCGCAGGGATGTTTTCAGGACTGATGCTGAGTCAGTACACCGCAGATGCTTTGATCGTTGAACAGCGGATTCTCTCTGCTCCGGCATCGATTCAGTCAATACCGGCTGCCGCCGATCAGGAAGATTTTGTTTCGATGGGTATGAACACGGCGATCAAGAATTTCCAGATTCTGGACAACGCCTATGGAGTTCTTGGAATTGAGATGATGGCCGCCGCGCAGGCGCTTGACTTCCGCGAGTACAAGTTCGGTAAGGGAACGACCAAGGCCAGGGAAGTGATCCGTCGCCATGTCGATTTCCTCGATATCGACCGTCCGCTCTATCCCGATCATACAAACATGCGGGAACTGGTGAGGTCATGCGAGATTCTTGACGAGGTGGAGGCAGAGGTGGGCGCGTAGCGATCAGACCCAAAGATCGCAACGTCGAGCCGAGAAGCTACAGGTTTATCGGACCGTCGCCGTCGCCACGGTTCAAATGAAGTTCTGAGATGACGTCGCGTAGCGGACCGAGCTTTTTCGATAGCTTCGGCGATACTGCGAAGATGAAATTGGATGGCCCCTGTCGAAAAGCTGTGCGTTCCAGCCCTGCGCACCATGACGCGTGAGACTGGTTGGAAACTATCAGATCAACATTCTTAGCCTGAAGAAACTCGGTGGCTGCTGAGATGACAGCCGATTCCGAATTGGGGAGAGCGAAACAATCGACAATAGTGCCGAGTCGCATTCTGCCGAACTGCTTGTGGTTTTCCATCGACGTGGCCAAGACGATGGCCCAACCGATAGTCCGGTCACCATCGTACACCCGCAGTCTGAAGAACCGTTTGTCTTCTTGCGGATAGAGGATGTTCAGGGTCAGACTATCCCTGACGGCCGCCAGTCGGCAAGTTTGTTTACCCGCGTTCCAAAGTTCGTCGGCCCAGGGGCCGAAGCTTTCTACAGCGTCATATCGATCGCCGGGAGAGCGGTCGGGCTGACTTGATCGTAGAGCGGCCAACAATGTCAGGGCGGCCCAGCCGATTCCGGTAAAAGCAGCAATGTTGAGCAGGGCAGTGCGAAAGAACGATGTACGCAACGTGCGGATGTTGCGAAGGAACCGGAACGGTTTAAGTATCCTGAAGTAGAACGGTATTTCGCACAAGTCCCATTTCATGCGCTTGAGGAAAAGAGGAAGAGGTCGTCCTATTCCGCCCATGCCGAGTGCGTAGAGCATAGGCTGGCGATTCAAGGCATGGTAGAGTAGCTGGAGGCCGATAAGCTTGTACTGCTCGCTAATTATTCCCTCCGACAGGGGCAATTGATAGTCACCGATGGGCGCTATCTCCTCGCCCAACAAGAAGTTCTGATGTTTCAGGATGTAACCGCCGTAAACCACTCGGCCATCTTCGGTGGCCACGAAATATTCCTGATAGATATGACGATTGTTCAAGCGTGGTAACCATGCCGGGGTTGCATTCTCGGGAAACTGGAATTCGACACCGGCCTCACGCAGCCGCCGATTGAAAAGCGCTACTTCTCTTTCGTAGTCTGCCGTGTACTGTTCTATTGTCATTGCCATATATCGGTGTGTGGACTATGTCGTTCCCACTCGCAATTTGTGACGGAGCCAGCTACCTTCCAACCGACGGCGTTCACGGTTCGTTATGTCGTGGTGTTCTCGCCGAGAGAGCAGATAGTCCAGCAGCACGTTTGACGGAACGAACCAGCCGTTCTTTTGACTCAATCTCTTCATAAGCGTCGCGAAACGATCACTGACAGTGCCATCAGATACAAAGCCAGCGCCAAAGTGCGTATACATGATGCAAGCGCCGCCCTCGGCTTCCAGCCGATCCTGATTCGCCTCCGAGAGAGTGGCGTTGAACGAATTGACATTTGGTCCCTCAGACGATGCGAACCAGTAGTTAACAAATGGTTTCTGGGGGTTGTGGTACGGCATTATCGGACAGGCTTTCAACGTGTTGATGTCAGGGAATACGAAATTTCGGACATACTTCACTTTGTTCCTGCAATGATCTCCCCAGAAATATGGATCTCCTTCAACATGCCCGCGGTAACGATTCCTGAATCGAAAGCGGGTAACGAGATTGTAGATTAGGCGGCGTGATCCTGTCAAGCGCTTGTCGCCCCAATAAATGTTTTCCAGGCATGCTGAGTGGTTGGCCATAGTCTGGGGGTATTCGCCGAAAAGCTCGGCGAACCGTTCGAGCGCCTCAATCGTCTTCTGCCGGTACGAACTGCTAAATGTGGCCATGTGGTAGCCGATCTCGAAACCACGCTTCGAGAGTTGTCTCACCCATTGGAGATACTCACGGTTGTTACAAGTGGTGCCGCCATTGACCGGTTCTCCCAATCCGTCCACAGGCCAGACTGACTTAGTGGTTCGGAAACCCAAATCTTCAAGCATTTCGTAAACCGGACGAACGCTTGAGAGCGTTGCAAAATCGGTGTCATCAAAGACGGTGAACGCGAATGTCTTGTTATCAGGCCAAATCATAATGCTGACCGGCTAGTCACATTTATCCTAACGGTAGGTTTTGAGAGAACATAGTACTGAAAATGTCTGCCTCGGTCAATAGTAGGCACTTATCGATCGACCGGGACACCTACCATACCTCCGGCGTGGAGAGTTGGTCGGCTAACTGCAGGTAGGTGCGCAGACGTTTCTGTATTGCTAAGTAATCATCAGAGTGTTGGGTCTGAATATCTGCGGCCCTGATCTCGCGGTCGATCTCTTTTCGTGAGAAAAGGAAAGTTCGTTCGCCGATCACTTCGATATACGCATAGCGATTGTCAAGATATCCGATTACGTCGAACAAATTCATTATCGCAAAGCCGGGATCGTTATCCTCAAGCCGCAACAGATCGCGCCCCCAACTGGCGTGTTTGTAGCTGTCTCCGAGTATGTGCATGAGGGTCGGGATGATATCGCACTGCGAACCAACTTTGTCGATTTTGCGTTGTTTGGTTCCAATGATGTGCGGCGCATAGATAAGCAACGGTATGTGAAAACCGGATCGATTGAGCCGGTTGGGACCAGAGCGAAGGAGCGTGTGGTCGGCGACAAAAACGAAGATAGTGCTGTCGAAAACAGGTTGGTCGGCAAACTGTGAAACGAACTGCCCGAGAGCGTGGTCGGCGTAGACCTGGCTGTTGTAAACCTGCGAGCGTTTGTCATCGTCGTCGGACTTTCGCAACGATGAATCGGGCAGGTCGAATGGTTCATGATGCGAGAGGGTGAAGATGGTCGTAAAAAAAGGCCGTGGTAACAAATCAATTACCGGAACTGCTTTTTCAAATAGAATGTGATCGGGGATGCCCCACTTGGAGAAGTAGAACTCCTTGCCGAAATACGAATCGCCGAAGAAGTGGTCAAACCCTTTCTGGCGGAAGAATCCCTCGACGTTATCAAAGGCTAAATCGCCACCGTAGATAAAGGCGTTGGTGTAGCCGCGTTCGCGCAGGATGTCGGGTAACGTCACAAACGGGTGCATCGCCTGGTATCGTTTCATGATCGCTCGACCGGGTGCCGATGGAAATGAACATAGCACTCCACCCAGACCGTAGTTAGAGCGGATGCCGGTAGCGTAGAAATCAGTGAACAGAATACCCTGTGCGGCCAGACTGTCAAAACGTGGTGTGATATCTTTCGGTCCGCCCAAACAACCGGTGTTTTCAGCCGACCAGCTTTCCATTAGTACGAGGACGATGTTGGGGGCGAATCCAATCTCTGTCGGTGGTTGATCTGTTCGTCTTAGTAGCGACTGGTTCGGCTCGAGCCAATGGTCGCCCTCCTGATGCAACATTTTCTGAACGTCGGCAAGATTGTTCGTTCTGTCTCCAAAAGCCCAGCCCCGTTGATCGTTGTCCCGATAGATCAGGCGTGGATCGTGATCCTTCTCGTAGAGTGATTGCGCAAGTGTGTAGATGCCGTTGAGGGGTAGCTGATTCACAAATGGATTGTCGCTGAAATAGGCCAGTGACCAGTTCAGTCCCGATGTGCCGGTACGTCCACGCACACCCATCGCCACCGCCAACACAAACAGGATAAACAGACATATCTGCGCCGGCCATGATCGCCGGTTAGGGAAACGTGCCAGCCGTCCATAGAAGTGCCTTGCCACCCACCAGAGTGCGGCGGTTGCGAACAACCAGATTGAAATGAACAGCGCGAATTTGGGGTCGGACAGAATCAGGTTCCAGGAAGTCGGACCTTCGCCGAGGTACTCTACCGCCAGGAAGTTCAGATGCGACTGGAAGTACGAGAAAAATCTGATATCGGCCAATCCCAGTAGAAGTACCAGCGAGGACGCAAGGGTCAGGTAAGTTATCGTAGCTGTGCGAACAATTCTGTTTGAGAGGTCGAGCCAGGGGAGAAGCAGCAGTGCGGGGATGGCGACATAGATTGCGACAGTAACATCAAATCTCAGACCGATAGCGAAGGCGGTGGCAATAGTCGCAGATGAAACTTCCGCCCACTGCTCGCCAAAGCTCAATAGAAAGAAAAGACGAATCAGCCCCTGCAGAATCAACCCGCATCCCAGGATACCAAGCAGCAACAGAAATGGTCGGGATGGGACCAGCCTTTTCAATTTGGCGCTGAG
>DAOWIM010000054.1 GCA_030640905.1 bacterium | reverse complement strand
ACGACCTAATCCTGCTGGATTCACCTCCGGTAATACCGGTGTCGGACCCGATGCTTCTTTCACCGAAGGTTGATGGTTTGTTACTGGTGCTTCGAGCTGGTTCGACTCAGAAAGAAGTTGCCCGGCGTGCCCTTGATATTCTCGACTCTGCCAGCTGTCGTATCGTTGGGGTTGTTCTCAACGACATGAATCAGGCTCTGCCGTTTTATTACGATTACAACTACTATGGGTATCAGTATAATCAGAAGCCAACAAAAGCCAAAGATCGGGACGCCTCCAGGAATCGGTCGGCAGGCAAGCGGGATTCCAAAAAGAAGACCGACGCTCAAAAGAAGATCTGAGGGGGCGGTCTGCTCCCAGGGATCACTTGCCCATTAGTCTGGCCGCTACCACAATGGACAATCTGCTGACAATTGATCTGGAAGAATGGTTTGCTGTCGAGATTCTCAGCCAGCGCTATACAATTGATGACTGGAACGACCTGCCCTCAACTGTTGAATCAAATGTTCGCCGTCTCCTTGAATTGTTCCGTCGCCGCAACGCTCGAGCTACCTGGTTTGCGTTGGGGTGGATCGCTGCTCGTTATCCGCTGTTGCTTCAGGAAATAGCTCGCGATGGTCACGAGATAGCGTGTCATAGCTACAGCCACCGACGAGTTGATTTGATGGATCAGGGTACGTTCCGAGCGGACACTGAACGGGCTATCGAGGCGCTTGAAAAGGCGACCGGAGAGCGTCCCGCCGGATACCGTGCACCGAGTTGGTCGATCAATGCGAGAACGGCGTGGGCGTTTGAGACGCTGGCTGATCTCGGTTTTGTGTACGACAGCTCGATTTTCCCAATCAAGCACGACATTTATGGTATGCCGGAAGGACCGCGACACGCTTTTAAGATGACCTTTGACAGTGGTCGGGAATTGTGGGAGCTGCCGGCTTCGACATTTCGACTGCTGGGTCGGAATATCCCGATGGCCGGTGGTGGATTCTTCCGCCACTCACCATACTGGTACTCCCGTTGGCTGATTCGCAAATTGAACAGGCAGGGGCGACCGGCGGTTATTTATATCCATCCGTGGGAATTTGATCCGGATCCTCCTCATATTGATGGACTCGGATCGTTACAGAAGCTGCGGAGTTACGGGTCAACTTCGATCCTGTATTACAAGTTTGACCGATTGCTACAGGATTTTTCGTTTATTACGGTCGGCGATTTTGTCCGCAGGCACAGTAAAAGAAGAATTGGCTTCCGCTAAATTGTATAATGATTAGCTGCTGAATAGCTGCCGATCCGGAGCAAAAAACCTTGACTAATTGATGGTCAGAGTGGAATTTGTTGTCTAAGAGAAGAGCAGAGACTACGAGGAGTTACTGATGAAGAGATTTGTTATCGCATTAGTTGTCCTGGCCTTGGCGGTTCCGGGTCTTCAGGCAAGAAAGCCCAAGAAAAAGGCCGGTACGGTGGAGGGTACAACTTATACCGATGCCAAGTACGATTTTAGCCTCAATCTTGTCGATGGCTGGAAATACAAGGTAAACAAGGATAAGGACAACTATCGTCTGGTCCTGACGCAGAAAAACTTCCAGGTTCCCCCAGACTACCAGGATGCACCCGACTATACTAAGGTTCCGCGCATGGTTGTTTATGCTGATACCTCAAGTATGAAGCCGATGCCCTTTTTGGATTCGCTGCTCAGTGACAACTACTCTTCCAAACAGAAGAAAGCGCTGATGAAGGAATTTGAGATATTCCAGGACAATACCGACAATCGCAAGAGAATCGTACCGCGCAAGAAAAAGGTCGTTACGATTAATGACAAGCGAGGAGTCCTCTGGACCGCCCAGGGCAAATACACCAATTACGTTTCGCTTTCCTCATCATCCACCGGTGGCGGTGAAAAACGGGTTTATGGCGCATACGGTGGCGCTGTGGTGGTTGTCATGAATGATGATATCATGGTGGCATTTCACCTGATCAGCGAATGGCAGTACTTTCCAGAAGTGTTGGGGCAGGCCATGGAGGTAATAAATTCGCTCAAATGGCCTGACGAAGAGGAAAAGAAGTGATATCGGGCCGGCTTGATGCCGGCCTTTTTTATTGACCGTCAGGCAACGTAGCGATATAATATAGATCACACTTTTTGAGACCCTGTTTTTCGGAGGACATATGTGGGTTATTAGAGCGGTAATAATTGCTCTGGTCGTAGTCTGTGTGGTTGGCTTCGCCAACTACAACCTTGGCCCCGACAAGACGGTTGACGTAGATCTGATTTACGCTCAGAGGGTTGACGTACCATTGATCACGGTCGTTTTTTGGGCTTTTGTTGGCGGCGTTATTGTCTCGCTGGTTGGGTTCATCTCCGTCTATATTAGATTGACTGTTGACCTGCGATCAGTCCGTAAAAAAATGCGGGCGCTCGAACATGAGATCACTACGTTGCGGAATCGACCAATCGAGGAGTCGGCTGAGTTTATCGAGAAACAGTCGGGGGCGGGTAGTGGCATTCTGCCGAAACCCGGATCGGAGAGATAATCATGGCCGAGTATGTTCTGATATTTTTTGGTCTTCTGGTCGTTCTGGTCGGTCTCTACTCACTCTACATGCGCCTGTCAAAAAAAAAGCCGCTGGAAGATTCCGAGCTCTATGTGGCGGCCTTGAGGGACCTTCTCGACGATAAGAAAGAGACTGCTTTTTCCAAATTGCGCCAGGTGGTAGCTTCCGATTCGGGCAATGTCGACGCATACCTCCGGCTTGGCCAAATCCTGCGCGACTATAATAAGCCCGAACAGGCCTTGCAGGTGCACAAAGACCTGGCTACGAGGGGCGGACTTATTGATGAAGAAAAGGCGGCGATACTTGGACAGTTGTATTACGACTACATCGCTATGGATAATGTCGATACAGCCGAGGCCGCTCTAAAAGAGCTAATT
>DAOWIM010000108.1 GCA_030640905.1 bacterium | reverse complement strand
ATCACCAGTCCAAATATTCGCCCCACCCAGAGCGACGATCCCAGAAGCGCGTACAACGCTGCCAAAGAGCAAACATAGAACGGCGCCCGGAAGTAGGTAGTATCTCCAAGAATATTTCCAGCCGCAATTCATTGCGCCCAATGATGATGATAGTAATTGTCGATTGTCAGGAGGGTCCACTCGGGCATCGTCTGATAGAGATATAGATAGATTAAACGTACGAGAGCAGCTACGGCGAGGACCATAGCCAGTCGTTTATGTCTATTTGCCGTTTCGATTAGTCTCTGCAGCATCAATTCCAATATAGAGTATCGTTTCAGCAATATCCTGCAAAAAATAGCGGTCTCGATATGCAGATGTGAAATTGAAATCACCCCCTCTGCACCGGACTGACAAGTCAACTCAGCCACCGGCCGTTGCCACGCATGCTGTAACCTGTGTATTGTTAGAGGCTTACAGTAAGCCGCAAAGTTTCACCTGCAGGCAATTGCTCATTTTTCGATGATCAATTGGCGGCACGGCTTTTGCGGGATTACCATCGGACTTAGAGAAAGGGATAGAAGATGACGACTGTGACAGCCCGACTGATCGTTGCTTTGATCACTATCACTATATTAGTAGCTGCACCTGCCAGCAGAGCCGGAATGATGGGGCCGAGCCTGGCGGAGTTGGTTGATCAATGCGCCTCTGACGGGACCGACAGTCTGGTGACGGTTGTCGTTTTTCTTGAAAACAATACTGCCAGTGAGTTGGGGAGAGCTGCCTCGCGTCAATATAGTAACCGGGCCGAGCGTATCAGAGAGACGCTTGCGCGTCTGCAATCTGTCCGACCGGAATTTGCCGGAACGGTCGAATCATTCCTTACTGAGAACAGCACAACAGAGATTCAGCGTCGCTGGATTGTTCCCGCCTATACCGCAACGATCTTGGTTTCGAAAGTATCTTCGCTTGTCTCGATGAATGGCGTCGATCGCGTGGTGACCAATGTTCGCCTCAGCTACGATCCGCCGGTGGAGCAGAGTCCAGCCGGGGGCGACGGTTCTTTAGTCTCAAGCGAAGTAAGTTCGCTCGGTGTTCCCTCTCTCTGGCAGCGTGGTATTACTGGGAGCGGACGGTTGATCTGTTCGTTTGACACCGGGGTAGAGAGCACTCACCCGGCCTTAAGCAGCAAGTGGCGGGGCAATCATCAACCACTCTCAGCTACCTGGTTTTCAAAAGTGGCGCCGGCAATTCCTCCGACAGACAAGACCGGTCACGGAACCCATACTATGGGCGTCATGCTTGGTTCGACATCTACCGATTCAATAGGTGTCGCGCCCGGAGCCGAATGGATATCAGCCGGTGTTATTGATCAGGGTCGTTCACTCAGTGTCACTCTCAATGATATTCTCGAAGCTTTCGAGTGGGCGTTGAACCCCGATGGTGACGTCAACAGCACCGACGATGTTCCCGATGTTATCCTCAATAGTTGGGGCCTGCCCAAAGGGTTGTTTGTGCCGTGCGATGATATGTTCTCGCAGGTGCTGGCCAATGTGGAGGCGGCTGGGATCGTTACGGTTTTTGCTGCCGGTAACGAGGGTCCCGATCCGATGACTCTTCGCCATCCCGCCGATCTGGCTACAACGCCGGTCAATACGTTTGCCGTCGGTGCGGTGAATTCTGAACTGGTGGTGGCCGACTTCTCCAGCCGCGGCCCATCCTCCTGCGATCAGGTCGAGATCAAGCCTGAGCTGGTTGCTCCCGGTGTTTCTATCCGCTCGTCGTTCAAGGGCGGTGGCTACTCATATATGACCGGCACCTCGATGGCCGCTCCCTACATTGCCGGAGCAGTAGCGCTAATTCGTCAGTACAATCCCAACGCGACAGTCGAGCAGATCAAGATGGCCATACTTCAGAGCTGTATCGATCTGGGCGCACCCGGCGAAGACAACACCTACGGACATGGTTATCCCGATTTTTCCCGCGTCCTTGACTATATTCCCCCACCGGTGGATCCGGCTATGAACGTCGCCTCGCTCCAGATTCTGGGTGGCAGTACAGCGTTTCCGGGTGACACTTTTCAATTGAGCGTGACTTTGACCAATGCCGGTGGCCAGGTAGATCAGGTCGGGGCCATACTAGTCTCCAGGACGGCGGGAGTTGACGTGCTATCTTCGGTCGCCACATACAATTTTGGTTTCAACGGAATCACTGCCGGTAATGATGTCCCTTTTGTTCTGAATTTTGATCAGTCGCTCTACAACGGGATGATGGGCCAGCTTGATCTTGAGTTAACCTACTCCAATGGAACGCCGTTCGACACGGTCCAATTTTCACTTACTGTCGGTATCGCACCGGCTGGCACTATCGCTACCCACGACAATGGTACAATCTCACTGGCGGTCTCAGATTTTGGCCAGTGCGGTTTTGCGCCGGGATCAATCTACAACGTCAACCAGACTGGGTTGCGTTTTGCCGGTAGTGATAATCTACTCTATGAAGCCGGGTTGGTGGTTGGACGCAACAGCTTGCTCATTTCCGGCGCGGTCAGGGATAGTGCCGGGAATTTTGCTGTATCCGACTTTACGCCAACCGAAGCACTCTCTACCGGGAGCTTCGCCTCCGATGACAGCTACACGCTGGAGGCGACACTTTCAGATTTCTACTCCCAGATACCAATCCCGATCACGGTATCCCAGCAGACGACTACATTTTCTGCCCCCGGCGATGAGAGTTTTGTACTGTTCTCATACCAAGTGATGAACGAATCGATTGAAAGACTAACCAATCTTTACTTCGGCTTTCTGGCCGATTTTGATCTTCCGGGCGGCAGTGAAAATACCGCTCTGGACCTCTCATCACAGTTGATCTACAGCCACAACGCTTCCGATCCGATGGTCGGGCTGGTGGCCCTGGAGAACATCGATGTTTTCCAGAGTCTCGAGAATGGAATCAACAAGACTGGCATCGACCGCGTCCTTTTGTATGAGATGATTTCTTCAGACTCAAACAGTGTCGATCAAGCGACCTCAGGCGATATGATTAGTGTGATTAGCGGTGGTCCATTTGCGTTGAATCCGGGTGAATCGGCAACGTTAGCCTTTGCGATCATCGCCGGCCATGATGTCTCTGAGCTGATGGAGAGCGCTGAGCGGGCCAAGGCCAGGTACGGCAATAGCACCGATGTGCAGGTCGCTCAGGAAGCCCTGCCAAAAGATTTTGTTCTTAATCAGAACTATCCGAACCCGTTCAATCCGCACACTACCATCTCATTCGCTCTGGAAGCGAGACAGGATGTCACTCTGGAGATAATCAATATTCTGGGGCAGCGGGTCCGCACGCTGGTATCGGGCGTTTTGCCCCCCGGCGCACATGCGGTCAAGTGGAATGGTGCCGATGATGCCGGGCATACGGCAGCCAGCGGTGTCTATTTTTATCGCCTGAGCACACAGCACCAGAGTACAACCAGAAAAATGACCCTGTTGAAATAGAGCGGACTTGAGTATATTGTTCGCCGAGCTATTAGATGAAATCGTTGCTGACAAAAAGAGATAGAGAGAAGGATAGCGTTATGAGAAAATTCAAAAACTACATGCCGGTATTGAGCTTGTTGTTAATGCTGGTTATCTGTGTCGCTTCGGTGCAGGCAATGCCGCCGACCAAAGAGGCAATTGCCAAATGGAAAGCGGAAGGTGTCTGGGAGCAGAAAGTAGCCAATTGGAAAGCGTTTAAGGCGAGAGGTGGTTCCAGCCCGGAAGAGCAATCGGTATTCAATAAGAAGAGACTGGATGAAACCTTGGCCCTCGGCGATGAAGTAGCCGATACCGTCAACCTGATGGTCATTCTGATTGATTTCAGTGACTGGACCGCCGGAGGGGGTGTAATCGTCAGTCCGGAAGAATTTGAAACCCAACTCTTTTCCAACCGAGATATTGATGTGGTTCATAATCCGACCGGTTCCATGACCGATTACTATATTGAGAATTCTTATGGCCAATTCTATATCAAGGGTGAGGTGTATGGCTGGTACCGGATGCCGCTGACATATGATTACTATGCGGGGGACGATCACGGAATATCAAAAACTCAGGAGCTGGCCGGTTGTGCGCTTGATTCGGCGCGGGCCCATATTCCTGATTTTACGGTTCATGATCGCAATGAGGATGGCGTTTGCGATGGTTTCATAATCATCCACGCCGGTCCGGGCGCTGAAGAAGGCGGGCCTGGTATCTGGTCGCACAAGAGCAATATCTCTGCGAGGACTTATGACGGGGTTTCAGTCTCCGCATATACGATGAATCCGGAAGAACATAATGGGGAAATATCACCAATCGGAGTTTTTTGCCACGAATATGGACATGTTCTCGGCTTGCCGGATTTGTACGATATTGACTACATACCTGAAACATCGAATGGGCTGGGGAAATGGACGATCATGGCGAGTGGTAGCTGGGGTGGTGGTGGAAAGCTTCCGGTTCATTTCGATGCCTGGTGCAAAAGCCAGATACCGTTTATTGATCTGATTAATGTCTCGAATAACCTGGTGCAGGCGGAAATTCCGCACGCCGAAGAAAATCCTATCGCATACTATCTCCGCAGCCCTGTCTCAAATTCGGAGTACTGGGTGGTGGAGAATCGTCAGAAGGTCGGTT
>DAOWIM010000213.1 GCA_030640905.1 bacterium | reverse complement strand
GTTGATAAGGAAATATCGTTCCAGTACAAGGGTGGTCTTTCGGCTTTTGTCGAGTATCTCAACGAGAACAAGACAGCGCTTCACAAGAAGCCGGTTCATTTTTCCAAGTCTCGCGATGATGTCCAGGTTGAGATCGCGTTCCAGTACAACGATGGTTACGCAGAGTCGGTGCACTCATACGTCAACAATATCTCAACGATTGAAGGCGGCACGCATCTAACCGGATTCCGTACCGCCCTGACGCGATCAATCAACCACTACGCCTCCAAGTATAACCTTCTTAAGAAGAACGGCTCCAACGGTATGATGGGCGAGGATAGTCGTGAGGGTTTGACGGCTGTCATTTCGATTCGGGTGCGCGAACCGCAGTTTGAAGGCCAGACCAAAACCAAGCTGGGCAACTCCGAGGTCAGGGGTGTGGTCGAACGTATCACCAACGATACACTGGGGGCGTTCTTCGAGGAAAACCCGCCGATAGGTCGCAAGATTGTCGATAAAGTCAATCGTGCTGCTCTGGCGCGCGAAGCTGCCCGCAAAGCCAAAGAACTGACCCGTCGCAAAACCGCTCTGGATTCGGCAGCGCTGCCGGGGAAACTGGCCGACTGTTCGATGCGTGAGCCGGAAGAGTGCGAAATTTATATCGTCGAGGGTGACTCGGCGGGTGGTTCGGCCAAGCAGGGCCGCGACCGTCGCACTCAGGCAATTTTGCCGCTGCGAGGGAAAATCCTCAATGTAGAGAAAGCTCGTATCGACAAAATTCTTGGCAATACGGAGATTCGTTCAATCATCACCGCTCTCGGATGTGGTATAGGTGAAGATTTCAATACGGACAAAGTGCGGTATCACAAGATTATCATCATGACAGATGCCGACATCGACGGGTCCCATATCAGGACGCTGCTGTTGACGTTCTTCTTCCGGTACATGCGCGAGTTGATTGATCGTGGCTACATGTATATTGCGCAGCCGCCGTTGTATCGGCTTCGCCACGGCAAGACCGAGAACTATGTTTACAGCGATGCCGAAAAAGACAAGATGCTCAAGAAGATGCCCAAGAGCGGTGTGTCGCTCCAGCGTTACAAAGGTCTCGGTGAAATGAATCCTGAGCAGCTATGGAAGACGACGATGGACCCGGAGAGGCGAACGCTTCTGCAGGTGACGCTTGATGATGCCGCTGAGGCTGACCACCTTTTTACTATCTTGATGGGTACTGAGACCGGTCCGCGCAGTGAGTTCATTCGGGAGAATGCTCGTTACGTCAGGAATCTGGACGTATAGAGATCGTTAATGTCAGGCCGGTGGTGGTTCGGACTGGTCTGACTGTTTGTCGTTTTTCGGGGGGTTGTCTATGTCGTCGGGAAGCACAACTTTTGGCGTGAATATTCCCAGCCAGCGCTGATACCATTTCCACTTTTTCTTTTCTTCCTTGAGGAACTTCTTCATCCGTTTCTCGCGGCTTAACTCCGTGGCGTCGTATTTCTCGATTTTCAGCAGCAGAATTTCAATCGACTCTCGTTTTTCCAGCGCACAACGGAACGTATCGTAGTCTTTGAACGAAAAAATCGACTGAACAATCGGTTCAAAAAAGACCAGTACCTGTGATGCGATGAAATTCAATGGCTTGGTCGATTCCAGAAAAAGAATCGCCGGTACCGACATCCCGCGGCCTACGACCTTGCGGGCCAGTTTGTCCAGCACAGCGTTCTCTTCTTCGGGTAGAGAGTTGTGATCGGGATCGGGGAGTTCGAGATTGCCACGGAAGAAACTCACTTTTCAATCTCCTCGGAAGTTGCGGTTTTAGACTTCTGTTCGGCAATCTTTTCACCGACAATGCGGATCACTTCGTCTCGATTGTCACCGAAGATTAGATAGATACCGCGAAAATTCTCCAGCCGTGATTTCTCGGCAAACGGCGAGAGGAGAAGGCCGTTGCGGTCGGCATAGAAACTACGAAACATCGTCCACGGTTTCGCGATGGTCTGTGTGGTCGATTTGATGACGACTTTCCGGTCGGTCAGAGTGAACCGGGTTGGCAGGTAGAACTTGGCTAACGAGGCAAACAATACAACCAGAGCCAGGACCGAAAACCACTGGGACTCCATCGCCCAGTAAATAACAATGCTGACAACAAAGATGAAAACCGTCACCGCCACCGCCGCGATTGGACGCCGCCGCATCGGGTGCGAACTCCATTGCAGGAGCGTCTGCTCCGGTGGTGCGTTGCTTGTTGCGGCCTGTTGTTCCTGCTTATCCATTTGGTTCTTCATCGGTGTGACGGTAGCGTTCTTTCTTGACCGTTTCCAGCATCTTGAGGAGTTCGTCGGCTTTGAAAACACCTTTTTCGATGAGCAACCGCACGAGTGATTCCTGCGCCAGGTTGTTGGAGAGGGCCAACTCTTCGTAGCTGACATCACGGATCTTACCGTCAATAACCATTCTTATTGCAACATTCTTCTCTGCCATAAATGTACTTTCGTTCTAGAGAACCTTCAATTGAGTTTGATTCAATATAAGCAATTGTGATCGGAAGGGAAAGCGGGCCGGTTCTGATTTGGAGTGACTTATTGAGATGATTCGGGGCTGTTTGCGGTCGGAGTGAACGGCACGGCTTGTTCGTTTTCAATTCGGTAGAGCGGCATCTCGACATTCTCCCGGCGAGACCCAAAAGTTACTACCCCGGCAGCGCCTTCGTGGGAGCGGGTTTCCATCAGGCGATCAAGAAAACGGACGCGGTCATATCCGCCCCGCGAGATAGCCAGAGCGGCCAGACGGGTGGCATCGTAGCCCAGGTTGGCCAGTCGCTGCGGTTGACGGCCGAATCGTGTATCATAGGCGGCGGAGAATTTCAGGTAGCCGGTGCCCCGTCCGGTCGAGAGGAATGGTGAGGCGAAGACGGCTCCCTTGGTAACGTTGTCGCCAAGCTTGTAAACATCGCGATCACCCCAGCCGTCGGTACCGAGATAGGTCCCGCTCAGGTTGTAGAAATTGAGCTGAGCCAGAAGCTGTTTGAGTTGTCGCGGTGTTCCGGGTATGAACAGACAGTCGACATTGACCGAGAGACCGTCGAAATCAAGAGTATCACCGGTCTCGCTGATGAAATAGGTCGAGTCCGGTTCTGCTCCCAGGATCATGGCCTTGACATCCTGGATATGTGGTCCAAAATCATTGTCTCGCGGTCGGTAGTACTGGATGGCTATAACTTCGCCGCCGAGATCGTCAAAGCGGCTGGCAAAAGCCTGAGCCATGCGCAAATGTTCGGAGCGCGTGGAAGTAATGATGACCGCCGAGTCGGCACCGAGGCGACTGAAGGCATAGTCGGCCATCACTCTGCCCTCCAGCTCGATGTTGGGCGAAAGCTGAAACGAAGTGGGCGAAAGGGTGGTCAGTCCGGCCTGGGTGGCGGCGGGGATAATCATTGGCATTGATCCGCAACTGAGAGCTGCCGAAGCAACCGCAGCCGCTTCGCTGGTCAACGGGCCAATCGTCAAGTCAATTGGCGAGTCTGATAATTCAGCTACGATTCGAGCTGCTTCGATTGCCTCACCACGTGTGTCATAAGCGCTCAAGTGAAGATTGATTCCAATTTCGTGTCGGATCAATTCCGAGGCAATCACTGCGCCGTTGTATATCTCCTCACCGAACGATTGCAACTCACCGGAAAACGGGAGCACCATAGCGACCTCAAAATCGTCCCGCGAACTTCCGGGTGTGTACTCCAGACGATTGCCAAAGTCGAGCTGATCTTCGCAGTACCCGGCGATACGACGGGCGACATCGTACTGCTCCTTGTCGATAAGCGCCTCGACAATGATCTTGATGAGCGAACATTTCCGTTTTTTAGACAACGGCTCAAAATCGGCCTTACCGAGGTTGACCGAAACAGCGTTCTCGATGGTGTAGCGGACCGAAGATTCCAGAAGCGATATTAGACGTTTGTCATTGACAATACGATATGCTTCTAGGTAGTAGCTCAGCGCATGCCCGGCATCACCTTTGAGATAATAAGCGTTGCCCAGGAAAAAGTTGGCGTGGGATCGTTCGGCAGCATCGGGGAAACGTGAGAGATAATATTTGTACCCGGCGATAGCGCCGCTGTAGTCACCGAAATAGAGGTCGGATTTGGCTCGATGAAAAACGAAGAGGTCAAGATTGCTGGAGACCGGGAATCGACCGGCCAGAGACTGGAACAGTCTTGAGGCTTCCAGCCACGCACCCTCACGCATCAGTCTTTTGCCCCGGGCGTAGAGAGAAACTACTTCCGGGTCATCGTTGATCTCCTGGGCCGAAATCGCTCCAGCAAAACCGGCCAGGATG
>DAOWIM010000023.1 GCA_030640905.1 bacterium | reverse complement strand
GGAAGACTTCAGTGTATCCGGGGGTGGTCATGACAACTTTTTCTCCCGATACCGACGGCCCTGTTCGGTTTGTGGATTGTTGACCACGTCGGTGGACGATCCGTGTTCGATCAGAGATCCGTCAACCAGCAACAACGTTTCGCCACCCATCCTTACTGCTTGCTCCGGGCTGTGTGTAACCATCAGCGCCGTGATGCTATCTTCGGTAACAATGTTGCGGACTAGTTTTTCTATCGTTTCAGTGCGCGCCGGATCAAGCGCCGAGGTTGGTTCATCCAGCAGGATGACTTCGGGATTGGTTGCCAACAATCGAGCTATGGCGACGCGTTGTTTCTCACCTTCCGAGAGGTTGTCAACCGGGCTGTCAAGTATTGACGGTTCAATCTGAATTCGTTCGGCCAGTTGATTGACACGGTCGGCGGTGATATCGGGGCAGGCATGGCGGACGTTGTCACGCACCGTGCCTTCAAAGAGGTACGGTACTTGAAAAAGATAGCCGATCTGTCGTCGCAGCTCGCATGGGTCGAGATCGGTAATGCTGGTGCCGTGGAACAAAACCTCGCCACCTGTCGCTTCGTCGAGACGGTTGATCAATCGAAGCAGCGATGACTTACCCGAACCGGATGGGCCGAGGATGTTATAGATGCGACCACGTTCAAACTCAAACGATACGTGATCGACAATTGACCTGTCATTGCCGTTACTGTTGATTTGCCGGGAAAGATTCTGAAGTGACAGGAGCGACCGAGACTGTGACATAGTGTCACTTTTCCTCTTCGCCAAAATAGAGAAACCGTTCAAGCATCTTCACGTAGCCAGACCAGCCGACACCATCCTGACGGTCGCGGATGCGAATGATCGCGCCCATCTTGCTGTCGATTTCGTCGCAGTAGTAGAGAACGAACGCCTCCGGAATTTGCGGCACAACCGGGGAAGCGTAGGCCAGTTCGCCGTGGTGGGCCAGAATCAAATGGCGAAGTTTGACCAGCAACTTCGGCGGGAAATCATCAATGGTACGAGCGCGGGTGGTGATCCATTCATCGGCCATCGAGATATGCCCGAGCAGACGACCTTCGTCGGTAAAGTCAATCATTGTGCCGACCGAATACGATGCCAGCTTACCGGCGTCGTGAAGAAGCCCTCCGAATATTAGCAGGTCTTTCTCAAGAAAATCATAACCGGAAGCTACGCGCATGGCCAGCTCGGCGACATTGGCCGAATGTTCCGACAACCCACCGACCGTCGCATGGTGCCATAGTTTTCCGGCGGCCGCTTTGAGATAGGCATCGAAAAACTCTTCATCATCCCAGAACGATTGCATGAGTGCCTTGATGTAATTGTTCTCGACCTTCTCTGTCAGCGCGATAATTCGTGCCCGCCGTTCCGGTTCCGATTGCGGGGAGAAGGGGAGGATATCTTCGGCGGAATACTCATCATCTTTCGCTACTCGGATGCGACTAATAGCAAGTTGCAACCGGTTTCGGTATTCGCCAACCGTTCCCTGCGCCTTGACCACCATCCCCTCGGCCAACTCCTCCAAGCTGAACTGATCAGGCTCCCAGATGACGCCATCGATCCGCCCGCTGCAATCGCCTACTTCGAGAGAAACGAATTGCCCTTTGTAATAGTCGCGGACCGTTTTTTTTCGGATCGCGAAATAACCGGTGATTTTATCACCGTTGACGAACTCGTTGATTTTTTTGTCGGCCATATTCTAAGTATAGTCAGAAACGGTTCGCATTGCCACTCCCGCTTTCAAGAATCACGACTGCCCAGCCGCCTCTTCTTTTTGCCACGCCTCGAAAATCCGGCGCATCTGGTTGATATGTACCGGGACATGTTTGGAGTAGGCCGCCAGCCAGTCTTCCAGGGTTTGAGTACCGGCTTCGGGGTGTTCCACCGTGTGCGTCCACGCCTGCTCCGGCAACGACTGGAGCATCCGGCCATTCAACACGCGCAGGCACCTGAACAACTCCAGCGCATCCTCGGCATCCTGACTCTGATAGTCAAGCCTGTCCGCCCAGGCATCCTGATCGTAGGCCATCAATTCCTTGCCCGGTTCGGCCAAGAGCACCCGCAGTCGGATATAACCGTTGACCTCGTCGTCGGCCATATGCACAAGAATGTCATGAAGGGACCATTTGTCCGGTGCCGGTTTGTACCGCCACATCGTGCGAGGGAATTCATCGAGTGCTGCCAGCAGCGCAGCGTAACCTTCAGCGTACGCCTTGATAAGATTATTGCGATCCTCAGGATTCATCAGATTCTCCACCTTCCCGTCTCAGCATTAAAATGACCGATTAACCTCGCCCTGTCCAGCGAAAACTTGCTCCGGCACGGCGGGAATATAATGTTGGCAGTCGCCGGTATAACGGATATATTGATGGCAGGTTATGAAGATTCTCAGTCGCTACATTTTGAAGGAGCATATCGCTCCGTTTCTTTTCGCCTTTTTTACGATCACATTCCTGCTGATTATCGACTATGTACCCAAGATTATCGACCATGTGCTCGACAAAGACCTCGCCCTTTGGGTTGTGCTGGAACTGATTGGGCTGAACCTGGCCTGGATGCTGGCGCTGTCGGTCCCGATGTCGGTCCTGGTAGCAACGTTGATGGCCTTTGGCCGGTTGACGTCCGATTTCGAAGTCACGGCGATGAAATCCTCGGGGGTCAACCTCCTGCGTATCCTAATCCCGGTTCTGGCGGCGGCCTCGGTGGTTACGTACTTGATGATTGAGTTCAACGACCGCGTCCTTCCCGACCTGAACAAACAGGCGCGTGTTCTTTGGGGTGACATTTCTGTAATGCGACCGACGCTTATTTTCAAATCGGGTATTTTCATCACCGACATCCCCGGCTATCTGGTGTTGATTGATGAAGTAGATCACACGACCTCGGAAGTACATGGTGTACGGATTACCGATACGCGGGATAAGACTAAGCCGCGCATAATCGTAGCCGAACATGGCCTGCTGAAAATGACCGACAACGGCCGCAACATGCAGTTCACGCTTTTCAACGGAGAGTTGCATTCGCTTGATACCAGGGAATCGGATAACTACCGCCGGGTTGATTTCAAGCAACAGGTAATCAATATTTCCGGGACAGGTTCGGAACTGGTACGGACCGATTCAGAATACCGAACCGACCGCGAAATGCCGATTGCTCAGATGGAAGACCAGGTCAGCCGGGCTGAGATCGCGATTGGTCCCTTCCATGATAAGATCAGCAGGCAGCTCAACACAAAGTTCTCATACTTGTTTTCCGATACGTTCTCCTACGCCCTCAGTGATGCGCTGACTGATTCAGCGGCCATGTCTTTGCTGCGAAGCGATGCCGATGTTCTGGTGAAACATATTGAACGTAACATGAAACAGATTGCGGCGCAGCGGCGGATCGTAGCGAAGTACTCAATAGAAATATACAAGAAATATGCTATCCCGGCTGCTTCGCTGGCCTTCGTGCTGATCGGTGCGCCGCTGGGCGTTATGTCCCGTCGTGGCGGTATGGCGATAGCGATCACAATTTCAATCGTGATGTTCGTCATATACTGGGCATTCCTCATTGGCGGGGAAGACTTGGCCGACCGTGGCATGGTGCCTCCATTCTGGGCCATGTGGAGCGCCAACATTCTGCTTGGATCAATCGGACTGTATCTGTTGTATGTGGTGGTGACGGAAAAACCGATCTTTGCATGGTTCCGAAAAGTAAGGCGGCATTAACGATGATAAAGAAACTTGATCGCTATTTACTCTCTCAGTTTTTCCTCGCCCTGTTGGTGGTAACGATTGCAATCGGGTTGACCATAATCGTGATTAACGCCGTGGAGGAATTACGGGACTTTATCGATAACGATGTTCCCTTCATCAGCATCCTGGAATACTACGTCTATTTTGGCGGCTGGGTGATAAAATCGTTCCTACCCATGTTTGTTCTGCTGGCTCTCCTTTTCTCACTGTCGATGCTGGCTCGCAAGAACGAGATTCTGGCTATGAAAGCATCCGGCCTGTCGCTCTACCGTCTGTCTCTCCCGTTTCTGGCGGTGGCGGTGCTGGCATCGGTTGGTCATTTCTACTACAACGAATTCATATTCCCTTCGGCTAACAAGAGACGAGTTGAGATCAAAGAATTCACAATCGAGAACCGGTCACGCGCTCACACCGCGCGAGTATCCAACATCTACCGGCAGATCGCACCGGGCTACTTCTATGTTCTGGGTTCGTTCAATGTCGCCCGCAAAGAAGGCACCGACATCAAAGTGTATCGTACTGAAAAAAACCATCTCAGCCAAATCATCACGGCTAACAAACTCATCTACGATGGTTTCTGTTGGCTGGCGGTTGATGGTGTCGAGCGTAGCTTTACCACCCGAGTCGGTGAAACATATAACGAATTTGACACTCTCGTACTGGCTGATATCGAAGAAGAGCCGGATGATTTCGCGCGACGTCTCGGCAAACCCGAAGACATGGGATATCTGGAACTGAAAAACTATATCGATCTCATGAAACGCACGGGCGTTCCGCATGTCCGGGAATCGGTCGATCTGGAAATCAAGCTGGCCTATCCTCTCTCTACTGTCATGGTTGTTCTGTTATGTATTCCGTTCGCCTCCAATCCGCGCCGAGGAGGCATCGCCGTTTCGGTAGCGAGCGGGGCGATAATTTCGCTGATTTACTTTGTCCTTTTCCGCACTCTTCAGTCGGCGGGCTACAACGAGCGAATTCCCAAAGAACTGGCCGCCTGGGGGGTCAATGCGGCCTTTTTGTTACTGGGGTTGATCGCCATGATTAAGGCGAGGAAATGATGTCCCTGTCTGAACACGAAAAAAACCGCACCGCCTGGAACGAGATGACTGATGTTCATTTCAATCACCCGAACTACAAAGTTAAAGAGTTCCTTGAGGGCAACAACACTCTCAAGAGCATTGAGCTTGAGGAGGTCGGCGATGTCAAAGGAAAGCATCTGCTTCATCTCCAGTGCCAGTTTGGTCTGGACACTTTCTCCTGGGCGCGGATGGGCGCTGTCGTTACCGGTGTTGATATATCTGACCGTTCAATCGAACGTGCCAACTCGCTAAAAGAGGAATCTGGTTTGCCTGCGACTTTCGTCCGCTCCGATGTGCTCGACCTGGCGGGGAAGATCGACCGCAAGTTTGATATTATCTTTCAATCATATGGAACCCATTGCTGGATTTCCGATCTTGGCAAATGGGCTAAGATTGTCTCCGATCACCTGAAACCGGGTGGCTTTTTCTATATCGTAGATTTTCATCCGATTGCTACTGTTTTCGAGGAAGAGAACTTCTCTTATTTCAACAAGGGGCCGTATCGATACCGAGACGAGCCCGACTATTGCGACAAGGATTACATGATCCAGAATGAGATGGTTGAATGGCAGCATACGCTGGCAGATATTATCAATCCCCTCATAGCGGTAGGGCTGCAAATCGAATTTGTCCATGAGTTCAATGAGTGTGCCTATCCCAAGACGAAAGACTGGTACAAAAAAGATGGCTGGTACTATCCACCCGGCGGACCGCCGAATTATCCGCAGATGTTCTCCCTGAAAGCTCGCCGACCGGAATAGTTTCAATTCTTGTTGCCAGCCGGGCCAGGTTCCTGCCTTGCCAAATCTCGATATAGTGTTATACTTAAGGATGTAGGTCGATAGAACGCCGACCACACCTTTTTTACTGCGTCAAGATCAGTCCCCGAACGAGGTGCCACCAACTCCGCACCGCCCGGGTTTGCTGCAAACAAGAACTTTGCAAAAAAATCGTCCGAAAGGACATATCGGAAAGAAGATACAATGACCGGGACCTACAACAAAACCACCAATCCGACGAAATTACGTCCGGCAGGATTTGCCTGCCTGCTTTTAGCTACCGTCATTCTTACGCTGTGCGCAACTATGTCAAGCGCAACCGAACGCCCGTTTGTAATTGTGGGATCAGTCGATGGCGCCGATGCCATGCGGCTTAGTTTCGATAAGCAAGCTTATGTTAATCTTGAGAAAGGCATTGCACTCCAGAATATTGAACTGCCGATCTCTCGCTCCGAATCTCTGATGCTCGAGCTGGAGCGGTTCGATGTATTCACGCAGTCGGCAAAATTCCTGATTGGGTCGGCCACCGGAAGTGAACCGATCGCAGCGCCCCAGGTCGTCTGCTTCCGAGGTCAGGTCGCCGGTGAAGCTGGTTCCCATGCCTATCTTTCGGTGACAAATGAGGGCCGTGCCAACGGGTACGTTCACTCTGACGGCGCTACATACTATCTTGCTCATGGACCGGAAGACGACTACGCCGTTCTCCATAGCTATGCCGCTGGGGCGGAACTTCCTCCTTTTGTCGAGTTTTGTGGTGTTGACGATCTCGGTCTGTCAAAGGAACCGCTTGGATACGAATCGCTCGGTCCGGCGGACACACCAGCGGGAATGCGCGTCGCTGAGATCGCGCTTGATGCTGATCAAGCGTTCACAAACATTTTTGCCGATGCTTCCGAAGCTCAGGCATACCTGATTCAATTGCTGGGAGCGGTGTCCGATATTTATCAACGTGATATCAATGTTAAACTGATGGCGTCGTTTGTGCGAACCTGGCCGACCGGTGGTGAGCCGTTCAATGCCTATAGTCTCAGCGGCTTCCGTAATTACTGGGTTAACAACGAAGACACAGCCGGGCTGGCGGTCGTCGAGTTGGTCAGCGGGCTACGCGATCTGTCCTATGGCGGGCTGGCGTACACCGGCGGTGTGTGCTACGGTTACGGCTACTGCATAGTCGGCTACATGAACGGTTCGTTCCCGACGCCGGTTGGAGTTCCCAGCAACAGTAACTGGGATATAATTGTGATGGCGCACGAAATGGGGCACAATTTCGGTACTGGTCATACGCACGATTCATACGATCCCCTTATTGACAACTGCGGCAACGGGACACCCTCGTTGAGCACAATAATGAGCTACTGCCACATCTTTCCCGGATATACCTCCAATATCGAATTGCGTTTCCACGCCAGAATACAGACACACCTTGAAAATGACATGAACTTTGCCGACTGCCTCTGGTTCGATTGCAACAATAACGGCCTTGATGATTCTGTCGATATCGCCGACGGTACCAGTTTCGATGTTAATGCTAACGACATTCCTGATGAATGTGAAGACTGCAATGGCAACAGCCAGTTCGACTCTGAAGACATAAGTCTCGGTGATTCGTACGACTGGAATCTAAATGGTATACCTGACGAGTGCGAAGCGAACTGCACCGGCGGCGTCTTTCCTGACGAATACGCAATTTATCTTGGCGAGGTCGAGGACCTCAATGGAAACAACATACCCGACCAATGCGAACCGGATTGCGACGATAACGGTGTAGCTGATTTCTATGAAATCGCTACCGGCGTTTCAGACGATTTCGACCGCAACATGATCCCTGATCACTGCCAGGATTGCGATGACAACGGTATTTCAGACTGGATTGATCTCGGTCGCCCGCTCAATCTCTACGTAGCCGACTCCGCAGGCGGATACGTGCGCGAGTACCATCGAATCAGCGGGGTACCGATTCGAAACTACGGTGTCGGGGTTTTGGACCAGCCGCATGATGTGACGGTCGGCCCGGATAATCAACTTTGGGTGGCCAGTTTCGGCAATGATCTGGTTGTTCAGATTGATCCCGACAATGACATCATAACCGGCACCTTCTCCGGCGGCTCGGAACTGGACGGACCTTCATCGGTAGTATTCGGACTGGATGAGAATCTCTATGTGACAAGCTATTATACCTCAAGCGTGGTCAGATTCGATGCCTCCGGCACATATCTTGGAACTTTCGTCAGCTCCGGCTCCGGCGGCCTTGTTAATCCAAGGGCTCTTGTCTTTAGTCCCGGTGGCAACCTGTTTGTCGCCAGCAGCAACAACTGTGTGATCGAGTACTCTGGTTCCGATGGTTCCCTGGTAGGGACTTTTGTCACCTCCGGTAACGGAAGAGTGAATGATCCGAGAGGCCTGGCTTTTCTGACAAGCGGCAATCTGCTGGTGACCAGTCACAACACAGATCAAGTGTTGGAATACGATGGCGCTACTGGCGCCTTTGTCCGCGTCTTCAACGATGAGAACAATATCGATAATCCGTGGGGGGTTGCGGTTGGTCCTGCTGGTAACGTCTTTGTCGCGCGCGGCCTTGATTACTACTACCAAATATATGAATACATCCCCGGTCCCGGTCGCTATTACCGCTCGTTTGTCAGACGTGACGCCGACCTGATAACACCTTCAGGTTTGGCTTTCCGGCAACCGTCACCCGATGATTGCGATCAAGACAATATCCCCGATATATGTGACGACGATCTTGGTCCGCTCTGCTGCTGTCAGGAAAACCGGGGTAATGCCAACGGCGATGCCTTCGATCTGGTCAATGTCTCCGATGTCACCTATCTGGTGGCGTATCTCTTTGGTGTTCCGCTCGGCCCCGCGCCAACCTGCCAGAGCGAGGCCAACGCCAACGGCGACCCGGGAGAATTGGTCAACATATCCGATATTACTTATCTGGTGGATTTTCTCTTTGGTATCCCTCTCGGTCCCGAACCACCGACTTGCCCATAGAGGCACGGGCACGCCTGCGGTACGACCGGATAAAGGTCGAGCCCGCCTGCGGGGAGGGAGGAACAACAGACGGGCTCTATCGAGTTGTTTGTCCTAAGAAGTATAACCTTGAACTACTGTACGTAGGTTTTTGTTCCCAGTCAACCTTAAATTTAAGTTATGGGACAATATGTTGCTCAAAGATGTTCCGGCCCGCCAATTATGGCCGCCGCAGGATCAGCATCGTGATATCATCCGATTGCTCCCGTTTGCCACGAAACGAGACAACTTCGGAATAGACCTTATGGCCGATTTCATCTGCCAGCAGCTGGTGATTTTCCCGCAGTATTTTCTCAAGCCTCTCTTCGCCGAATTCCTGTTCTTCTTCGTTGAATGCCTCAGTGATACCGTCGGTATAAATAAAGACCGACTCACCTTTTTCCAAGCTAATCCGGTGCGCCGTATAGCTATAGCCGGGCACCACGCCAATAATCAGGTCGGATTCAGACGGCAACTCAAGCTCTCCGCTTGCCCTCAAAATGACCGGTGGGCAATGGCCGGCATTGATAAATTCCAGCTCATGGTTGACAGAATCGTAGATTCCAAAGAGCGCTGTTATGAAATGCTGGGGGGGAGTGAAGAGGCAGATCAGCCGGTTAAGGTTTTCGGCCAACTCGGTAAGCGAAATATCACCACCGTGCGAGACTTGAGAACGTAGAACCGCCTGGGCATTAGACATCAGGAGGGCAGCCGGCATACCTTTCCCTGAAACATCGCCCAGCGAGACAAAGACACGCCCCCCTTCCAACTCAACCATGTCATAATAATCGCCGCCCACCTCCGCAGCCGGTTCATTGAACCCAAATACTTCGTACGCTTCGGTTGCAAGGTTGGTACTGGGGAGGAACCTTCTCTGAATCGCTTCTGCAACTTTCAATTCGTTACGGATTCCTACTAACTCGCGATCCTTCTCCATCAGTTGGGCATTTTCGATCACTTTGGCCGTCTGTGTTCCCACAATCCCGAGGAAACGACGGTCGGTGTCATCAAATCCGGCCTCGTCACTCTTGTTGAAAACCGCCAGCACTCCGATCATTCCGTTTCTGGAAAGAAGTGGCGCGGCCAGAAGCGATCTGATTTTCAGGGCACTCATGTTCATACCGCGAAACCGCTCGTCACCGGCAGGGTCGTTCGACAGGAGAATTTTCTTGTTCTTGATCATCCAGCCGGTTAATCCCATATTGAGACGGAGTGGAAATTGGCCGGAAATTGGCCGTATTTCCCGGACAATAGTCTTGAACCGATTCTCGGTGTCTTCATCATCTTCAAGCAGGAAAATTGCGCCCTGAGAGGCGCCCACCCGGTTGAGACAGTGGTCGAGAATAATGTGCGTTATTTTCTCAACCGATATAGCCACATTGATGGCGTTGGCAATCTGGTTGAGGGCTGTTAGCTCTTGCACCGAGTTGCGGAGACGGCTTAGTTCTCTGTCAGAAATATTTGGCATTGGCCTCCGACGCCACGTATATTAAAAAGTTAGCTCTGAACCCTAAATTATATATATTTGTTCGATATACAGGCAATCTAAAATTTTGCGGTCGAAATGGCCGCGTAGCTCTGAATCAAAACGATGTTAGCTGCTGGATCGACATTTGGCCACTATCTGATAGATAAAGTCCTCGGTGAGGGCGGGATGGGGGTCGTCTACAAAGCTACCGATACTCGGGAAGACCGGGTGGTGGCTCTCAAGGTCGTTGCCGAAAAACTGCTCGACACGGGAGATTACCGCACCCGGCTGGCCGAAGAAGCTGAGAAAGCGGCTTCGATCGACTCCCCGCATGTGGTCAAGATCTGGGATTCCGGTGAGTGTGAGGGGCTGCCTTTCATCGCTATGGAATATGTTTCCGGCGAGGAACTGGCCTCCAGCCAGGGCGAGGACGACCTCAATCGTAAAATCGAGATCACCCGCAAAATTGCCCAGGGGATCCAGGCCGCTCATTCGGTTGGCATTATTCATCGTGACCTGAAGCCTGAAAATATCAAGCTGACCTCATCGGATGAAATCAAGATATTCGATTTTGGACTGGCCAAGAGTGTCCGCCCCGATACGGTTGACGAGTTGGGAAATATCGAAGGCACTCTCTACTATCTATCCCCCGAGCAGGTCTCAGGCGATCCCCTGACCTATGTTTCCGACCTGTTCAGCTTCGGCACCATTCTCTTTGAGTTTTTCACCGGTGAGCGACCGTTTGAAGGCGACTATGCGGCCAGTATCATCTATTCAATCCTTCACGAAGACCCACCCGCGCCGGTCGAACTGAATGTTGATTTACACGGTTGGATAAATGACATGATTCTGAAACTGCTGGCAAAAGACCCGGCCGACCGTTTTCAGAATGTCGATTCAATCCTTGACCACATTGAAAGCAGTCTCAGTGGCACTTCCAGTGTGATTCCGCATCCGGTCAAGCAACGGCGGACGGTGACCGTGATTGATATCAAGAATCTCTCGGGCGACGATAGCTGGGACTATTTCTGCCGGGAGTTCACCGATGACGTGATCACCGAAATCTCCCGCCGCACCGACCTGACAGTTTCGGCTGAACCTTCTACCGCCGTATCGAGAAATGTACGCGAGATATTCAAGCACTGCCGATCCGACTTTGTGATTGTCGGTTCGCTGATGAAATGGCAGGACAACATCAAGTTGCATCTGAGCATCTACGGTGATGATGGCGGCAAGCTGATCTTTGGCAAGAACTACGAGTGTCCCGCTTCGGAACTCTTTGAACTGCTCTCCAGTGCGGCAAAGGATGCTTCGGTCGCCCTGGCTGAAGAGACCGGGTTCGCCTCGATTGATGTCGAGCAATATCTCAAAACCGATGTCTCCGCTTACGAATATTATCTTAAGGGCAAGACCTACTATCATCCCGGCAAGGCCGAGGACATGGAATTTGCCGTCAAGATGTTCAAGAAAGCGTTGAAAATTGACCCTAATTTTGCGCTCGCCCATGCCGGGCTGGCCGATGTATATGCCTTGCAATACTCAGACGGGTATGTGCATACTCAGGAACGGATCACTGAAGCACGCCAGGAAGCCCAACTGGCAATCGAAAGCGACCCCAAATTGCCCGAAGCACACCGGTCGGCAGGTCGCTGCCAAATGTTCCTTGGCGACAATGCCGAGGCGGAAAAGTCGTTCCTCAAGGCCATAGAGATCAACCCCAAGTACGCGATTGGATACCGTACTCTCGCTTGGCTGAAGCTTATGGACGGAGACCTCAACGGCGCCACTTTCTGGGCCAAGAAATCACTGCAACTGGCTCCCACTGACTTGGAAACATTGCTGTTGCTGGGTATTATCAATATAGACCTTCGCAAGTTCACCCTGGCAATGGCTACCCTTAAGCGCGCCATCGAACTCGGCCCCGATTACGGTCGCGCTTATTACAATCTTGGTACAGCTTACCTCAAGCTGGGTGTACCGGATCTGGCCCTGGACAATTTCCTGCTGGCTATTAAGTACAAAGGTGATCCCAACTGTTTCCTTGAGGCTGGCTTTATCTATCTGACGTCCGGTCGTTACGATGAGGCCCGATCCATGTTTGATGATTCGGTTCAGGCCGGTTATCTAGCCTTCATAGCTCTCTATTTTCTCGGCTACCTGGAACAGAAACGACATAATGTCGATGAGGCTACCCGGTATTTCCATAGTTCCATAGAAGCCGGAAGGAAATTCGAGAGTGACAGCGAGGACAATCCGTATGTTCAGGCCTATCGCGCGATGGCTCTCGCCGGCCTGGGTGATAAGGACCAAACCAGGGCGGTCCTCGATAAGCTGGTGGCCGTAGCTAATCTTAACGGAGAAATACTGTACAATATCGCGCGCGGTTATGCCTTGATCGGCGATCTGGAGAAAGCCGAGGAATATCTTACGCGGTCGACTTCAGAATATGCCGGCCCGACCCAGAAGGAAGTAAACATCGATCCCCACTTTGATTTCCTTCAGAATTGATCCCGGTAACCCCGTAATTTGTAAGCCTTTCTAAACCCTAATAGGTTGTTGAAAAAGCGTCTTTGCTATGAGTTTACTTTAGCGTGCGGTTGAGGACGGGCGACATAAAGCCGCCCTCTACGCGGGACGACAGTCCCTCATCGCGTAGCGGCGGGCCTTGTGTCCGCCGTCATAGCATCGCTATAAGGAGTT
>DAOWIM010000190.1 GCA_030640905.1 bacterium | reverse complement strand
GGTCCACGAGGACCCGCCTGCTTGGTAACAAGTCTTTGTTGTTAAATTTATCCGACCGGTTGGGACTCGCGGCGCGGCTCATGATCGCTCGGTGGGATCGTGGCCGGATGTCCACCTGAGAAGGCCATCAGACCCATCGCGACGAAATTGATTCCCGGCACCAGCACCAGAAATCCCCAGATCGGGGCATGACCGGCCAGTTTGGCTGTTTGAATCCATAGCATCGCGAAGGCGATGATATTGACAATCGGAACCAGGCAGAGAACAAACCACCACCATTCCTTCCGAGCCATATTGATCAGCAGGAGAGTGTTCATGATCGGGACCCACGACCACCAGGCCGTATCTTGACATCCGCATTTCTGCGCAATCTTGTATTGCGTAAAGGCGAAATAGAGATAGACAGCCGCGATAAAGACCCAGACAAAAATCCCAAGTCCGGCGCCCACTGCGTCCATACTGCCGTCATAACTGTTTTCGTACATTTGTTCCTCCTTCGGAAATGATTACCCGACACATCGAAAAATCGATCCACCTGAAAACATATTAATAATATCGACCTCCAAACCCGCATTCTTAACCCATATAGCTACAGCTAATGTCCTTTAGAGACAACGACTTACGTTTTTTCAGGTGGATTGCAACCGAACGGTTGTCCTGTCGGGTGACAATCCTCTTGGAAAGATTCATATCAGTCGGTATTATCTCGCTTATGGAAATTGTGCGGGAAAAAGTTAAACAGGCCTGCAAGCTGCTGGATGAACTTAATATTGATCTCTGGCTGATATTTGTTCGCGAAACATCGGTGATGGCCGACCCAACCCTGTCGCTGGTGGTGGGGCACCATGCTACCTGGCAGTCGTTTTTCGCCTATTCCCGAACCGGCGAAACAGTCGCTCTGGTGGGGGATTTTGACCAGGAGAATTTCATCCGCTCCGGCTGTTTCACCGATGTGCTAACCTATACCCGGAGTGTGCGCGACGATTTCAGGAAGTTCATCAGCCGATTCGATCCGGAGACTATCGCTATCAATTACTCCACCAGCAACCCGTCTGCAGACGGACTGACGCACGGTATGTACCAATTGCTGAGGGGATACCTTGAAGGTCTGCCTTACAGGGAGAGGTTGATATCTGCCGACGAGTTGACCGGTAAGCTTCGCAGTCGAAAACTCCCAATTGAGATCAAGCGTCTTTCCCGTGCCGCTACTATTGCCAACGACTGTTGGACTGAAGTGGTGCCACAAATTGAAACCGGTATGACCGAAATCGAAATCGCAGCTTTGATCGACGGCCTTATAAAACAGAAAGGCGCGCAACCATCGTTTGATACAATTGTCAATGCAGGTGACAAAACCAAACCGGGTCACTCGCTGCCGACCGATGCCAGAGTCCAGCCGGGTGATCTGCTGCATGTTGATTTTGGCGCGAGATACGATGACTACTGTTCCGATATTCAACGTCTGCTTTATTTCTGCCGGAAAGGTGAAACCGGGCCGCCGTCGGAAATGAGCGAGGCGTTCGATCTGGTCGGAAATATTATTACTGAAACCGGTCGAAAATGCTGCCCAGGGGTACAAGGCCATGAAGTTGACGCTCTGGCCCGTCAGATGCTCACCGATCACGGCTTTTCCGAATACCAGCACGCCCTGGGGCATCAGTTGGGACGTGACGTGCACGATGGGGGAGCGATCATTGGTCCAAAGTGGGAGCGTTACGGTGTGACACCGACAATTGAACTGGAGGCGGGCAACGTGCTCACTCTTGAACTGGAGATTATCCTGCCCGGAATCGGTTGTGTTGGGCTGGAAGAAGATATGCAGGTAACCGAAAATGGGGCCGAGTTTCTATGTCCCCGACAACTACAATTGGACATCAAACCATGAGACAGTTTCTTTTATTCGTAGTTTTGATTGCATTGTTGGCCGGATGTGGCCCCAAGGTATCCGAAGAAAAACCAGGTCTGTGTGTGCCGTACGATTTGCAGATACTGCCCGATCACGAAAAGCTGACAGTCGTCTGGAAAAACGACTGCGCCACTCTGATCAGCGGGTACAATATATTTATCGGTGCGGGGCGGGAGGCGGACAAACCGTTCAACACGACGGTCTATCCCGGAGACACCAACCCCGACGACGGAGTAGTTCAGTTTGAGGCCAATGGTCTTGCTAACGGTGTAAGGTACTTCGTTTCGGTGCGAACTGTGTTTCCGGACCAGACCGAATCGGCATTATCCGAGCCTGTGTTGGCCGCCTGCGGTGTCAGGGAAGAGATTGCACTGTCGGTGCGGTATAAATCGCAGCAGGATGGCTATTCATTCGAGGAAGCTGAGTATGTTCGAGCCAATGATCTGGCCAATGATCTGTATTATCTGCACAAGGACGGCAAAGATTATCTCGGGTCACCCGCCCGCCTGGACGGTTTTCTCAGAGGCAGCAAGTTTGCCGGGCTGGACGTATCCGGTGAGTATGAACTGATCTGGAATAAGCTGTCGAGAGCGGTAGAAGGTTCACTTAAGGACAGAATCGCGGTTGGCACCAACCAGTGGATTCGGCTGGAGACGGCCGATGGCGCGAACGCATTTATGAAAGTCCTCGGTTTCTCCGGCGAAGGAGCGGACCGGCAAATCAAGCTTTTTGTCGCGTATTCATCGGTTCGCGGCGAAGTTGTCTTGTAAGATTTGGCCGACTTGGGCGACTGAATAGGTAGAAACCAGCCGCCGAGGGTAGTGTGACCCGATTTATTTGCATCTTGACAAGATGTTGTAACGTATTATCTTATATGAGAAGACTAAACGTTACGACAGATTCGTGCGTTAATAAAATAAAAAGCCCCACTTCCGCCGTCTCCTGCCGCCTCAGGTGCCGTTAGTTATGAATATACGGTCTTCAAAACTCGTTGTTGTCGTTGCAAGTGTCGTGCTTGCGGTGTTTGCTGTGACGGCCAAATCGACTGCCCCTCAGGGGAAAGTGCCCGGTCGGTGGGTCGTGAAGCTTGCTTCCAAAGCAAATCCTGCGACTATGAGGCTGGCGTTGGCCGATGGCGAGAAGCTCCAGAAAGCAAGTTCGCTGACCCTGGCTGCAAATATCGAGGGCGGCGAGGCTTTTGACCGCTTCTATTTCTTCAATTCAAGTGATCTCTCAGTAGGCCTACAAGAAGTGGCTGACAGGCTCGGTGTAGCCAATATCGAATATGTTGAACCTGATTACTATCTTGAGTTCTTCGACTGGCCGACCGATCCCTTTTTTGCCGACCAGTGGTATCTCCACAACACCGGACAGGATTATGTCGGCGTCGACAGAATAGACGGGGATTTTAACGACACGTTGATTATCCGGTCGGGCACGGCTGGAGTGGATATCGGCGTGGATGCTTTCTACGATACTCAGCCGACCGAGCCGACCCGCGTTGTGGTGGCAATTGTAGATACAGGGGTTGATCGTGACCATCCGGAGCTTCAGGGTGCCATGTGGCAAAACGTAGACGAAATCCCTGATAACGGTATTGATGATGACCACAACGGCTACGTCGATGATGCTTTCGGCTATGATATCTCTGGAGACAGCCTCACTATTATCAATGTGGTGGGTGACGCCGACCCGACCGATTTTGTAGGTCACGGAACTCATCTGGCCGGGATTGTTGCCAGTCGTGTCAATCAAGCCGGGATCAGCGGTATTGCGCAGGAAGCTGAAATCATGCCGGTTAAGATTACGCCCAATGGTACCGCCGCGGTGGGAGCAGTCGGTATCATGTACGCTGTCAATGCCGGCGCTCAGGTAATCAATATCAGTTGGGGAAGCCCTTTTGAATCGGGGATATTGAGAGAGGCTCTCCTGCTGGCTCGTCGCAACGGCGTTTTTGTTTCGATTGCGCCCGGCAATACCGGCACCACGCAGCGGTTTTTCCCGGCAGCTTTTGATTCATCTTTCGTCGTGGCCGCAGGCAACTCCGATGGCTACCTGACAGATTTTACAACCTACGGAGCACATATCGATCTGGTAGCGCCCGGTCAGGATATCCTCTCGCTCAGGGCTGCCGGTACCGACATGGCCGAAGCTGGATTCGAACCGGGAGTTCGGATCATTGGCGATGATTCGCTGTATTACTTGGGGGACGGTACATCTATGGCGGCACCGATGGTGGCCGGAGCGGCCGCATTCTTGCTTTCAATTCGTCCCGACCTTTCCCTGGACCATCTGGAGCAGATTCTCACACTCGGCGCTGTGGATATGGTTGATCCGTTCAACCGAGGCGACGAGTTGATCGGTGCCGATACTCTCTCCGGTCATGGCTACCTTGATATTGCCTCTTCGTATTCGCTGTTGATCGAAGGAGGCCTGCAGTTTGTTCTCCCCGCTCGCCGCCATCGCTACACCGATGATCTGGTGATTAAAATTGCGCCGGTGTCGGGTTACTATGGCGCCTGGCAACTGGACTATACGGTTGGCTTTGGCTCCGATGACTGGCAACCGATGGCTGACGGATCTTCCTTACCGGTTGACTCCATAGCTTATGCTTTTGACAACGGTCAGATTGAGGGTGACATAAAACTTCGTCTCACCGATAAAAACGGCCGTTCACGTACAACCGGATTCATATACGTGCGGCAGCGTTGTACCGAAATGATTAGCCCGACTCAAGGGGCCGAGTTGAAGTACAATGTTCTGATTCGCGGCTCGGTGTATGGCCCCGACTATGATTCAATGGCTGTTTTTTACCAGCGTGGTGACGGTCCCATCTGGCAGCGGTTTGCTTCGACCGGTGAGTTCTTCGATTCGCTGATCTACATTTTTTCAGCCTCTGGTGCGGATACCGGCAACTTCCGTTTCTACCTGCATGGCTATTATCAAGCGACAGAGCTGGTGGATACGGTTGCGGTGATGATAGAGTCGTCGTTCACAGATGGTTGGCCCCAGCAAATTGCCAGCAAGGGTGCCATATCGCCGGTGTGTACCGACCTTGATCGGGACGGTTTCAGAGAACTGGTTGTTGCAAGTGGCAGAGGTCTGTATCTATTTCATTCCGACGGTACGATCGCGGCTGGTTTCCCGGTGTTGCCTCAAGTTGATATGCGCTGCATACCAGCCGTGTACGATATTGACCACGACGGCGAAGACGAGATAATCTGCACCAATGACAGCGGCATCTATGTGTTCAATCGGGACGGTTCAATCGTTCCCGGATGGCCGCAATACTGCTATACCGGTTCAGTGCCTTACGGATATGGCTACCCCAATCCGACGATTGTCGGCTTCAGTTACTACAACTACGATAACGGTCAGAGGTATTTGGTTGCTGATTCGGCGATTGTCATTATCAACCTGGCCGGTCATATTCTGGCTTATGACTTTGATGGTCGCTCGCATTTTGCGTCGCTGGGTGGGCTCTTCGCTCTATTCGATGCGCGGTCATCGGAGATTTATCGAGAGGGTGGCGAGGTCTCACCGTTTGTGACTTCAGTTGATATTGAGGATGACGGTCCCACCGAAGTTGTCGCTTCATACAGCTCAGGCTATCCATATACCGGTGTGGGCGTCTTCAAGTCGATTAACGGTCAACCGGCCTACGATATCAATAATCCGGTGGTTGTCACCATTGCTTCGGTTCGGGGTACGGCGCTGGCCGATCTTGATGGCGATGAACGCCCCGAGATTATCACTGTGGGTGTCGATACCGCCAGCGTTCCGGGTATCTGGGTGACTACCAACGGGTCGGAACCGTACCCCGGTTTTCCTGTTCGTATGCCTGCTGCCGAGGACTGGATCGTTTCTTACCCTGTTATTGCTGACCTGGACCTTGATGGATCACCCGAGATTCTGTTGACCGCTTTCGAATTCGATGTTACCTCGCTGTATATTTTCAAGGCCGATGGTACCCCCTATCTTTCCAGTGATGGTCGCCCTGAAGGCGAGGCACTGGTGCAGGGGGTGACTTTTGCTACTCCTACTGTCGCTAATGTCTTAGGCGATGATTATCCTGAGATACTGATTCGGTCGGGATACATCATGCCGGGCGGTGGCGAAAAATTGTATGTTCTGAACCATCAGGCGCAGATCGTTCCCGGTTGGCCGATCTACACACCATCCCGCGCCAACCATGTATTGTCTTCCCGTTACGCTCCGCTGGTTGATGATCTTGATGGCGATGGCCTCGTTGAGGTCGTTCTGGTTGGGGACGATTGGAATATCCTGGTGTGGGATTTTGAAGCTTCTTACGATGACGGCAATAACAAATCACGTTTTCTATATGACAACATCAACTCCGGTTATTATCGCGGGAATGGTTTCTCCGTTGACGTTGAAGAGCAGCCGCCTGTCCTGTTACCGGCGCGAGTCGAGCTTTATCCCAACTATCCCAACCCGTTTAATCCGATAACTAGAATTTCATTTGCGCTACCATCGACCTCACATGTTACCCTGGAAGTGCTTAACATTCTTGGGCAAGCTGTTACGACTCTGATCGATGAGCACCTTCCGGCTGGTCTGTATCGGACTGATTTTGATGGTTCCGACTTTGCTTCCGGTGTCTATTTCTATCGTCTAAATGTGGGCGATCATCTGATTACGCGGAAGATGGTGCTTCTCAAGTGATCGTTCGCTGGCTGGCGATCTGTCTCCTTCTGTTGCCATTGACGGTGGGGGCCGAAGGTACGTTCGACGGTATACCTCAACACACACTCAAGTGGCATAATTACCGACAGATGACAGTGGTTGATGACTATGTAATCGGGTTGTCCGACGCCGGTCTGGCTGTGCTTGAGTATAGTCCGGACGATTTATCCTACGTTGTGCTTCAGCATCTGTATTTTGCAGCGGTGCCAATCAGCCAGAAACAGTACGCGAATCTTATGGTCGTGCAGACGACTGATGACCGCATCCATTTTGTTGATCTGACTTTGCTGCCTTCACTAGAACATCTCGGCAGTGTGACGCCCGGTGTGTCGTTCTGCGATTTTGCGCTTCACGGTAACGATCTCTACCTGGCGCAATGGTTTGACGGCATCTCAAGATATGTTGTAACTATTCCTGATGATATCGTTCTGGCCGACATCAGCCGTGCCGGAGTTTTGGTAACCCAGATTGACGTTGCCGAAAGCAAACTGTATGCCCTTGACGAATTTAATGGAATCGTTCGGTTTGACCTGAGCGGACCGAGTTTCGGTGTGCTTCAGGAGGTCTTCACTCTTGCCGAGGGGGCTGAATCCTTTGTTATTATGGACAGCACGCTGCTGATCCTTCGTCGGGAAGAAGGGATTCTGATTGCACAATACGGCGACACCGGTCCTGAACTGGTCGATTCCATAGCGGGGATAACCAGTCCCCAGGCAATTCTCGCCACCGACTCGACCTATATCGTTCTCAGTGGCAGGACTGCTGAGCAGATCAGGCTATCAGATTTTTCGCTGAGGGAGAGCACGATAGTTACCGGGAATGTTCGCGGCGCTGCCATTATTCAATCATCGGATCGAAATCACCTGCTGGTGCCCAGTGAGGAGGGTGGCCTTATGGTGTATCAATCGGAACCTCTTTCCGACGGTCGAGCCGGGCTATCGGGTTCGGGACCAGTTGACGATCTAATCTTTCTTGACGACAGACTTTTGACTGCTGGTTCCGGGAGTCCACTTGAGTTGTATTCTTTCGAAGGGGATGAGCCAAGGTTAGCTGGAGAGTTCTCCGAGTTAAACGGCGCGCGGTCATTGGATATAAATGGCGACACGCTGGCCGTGCTGCTTGACGAGCCGCGACGGATTGTCGTTGGTCTGCATCCTGATGATCCGGCTTCATTCGTGGTTATCAAATCGATTGGCCTCGACGACAGGCTGGTCAGATCGATCCGTTTGTTGCCTGCGGGTCGCGCCGACGGAATCTCGCTGGTGGCCGCCATAGGCGATACTGAGATTGTGCTGTACGAGGCAAATGCCCCTGAACATCTCGGCCCGGTGGCCGAGTGGTCGTTTGACGATGTCATTCGCACTATAGAGAGACGCGATACGTTGGTATTGGTCACTCTTCAGCACAGATTCGAGACGTATCGAATCGACCCTCAATTGGATTTGCACCTGCTTGAAGCACGCGTTTTCACCGCTTCGATCTCAGCCTCGGCTCTCAGTGGCAATTTGGCCTATATATTTCAGTGGGATCAGGTGAGCATAATCGATATTGACGATCCGTTGTGGCCCGAGAATATGGCCGTAGCCTGCCCGTCGCTTCCCGGTCCGATAGTTGAGGCCGTTGTGCTTGATGAGATACTTTTTGGCATCGGCCCCGATGGCTTGACCGTCTTGAATCTGGTCGACACAATCCCCGAAGTGCTGGCGTTTGGTGGTCGCGGTGGAGGCGTGCTGGCTGTTGAGGACGGTCTGGTGGCCGCCAGTGATGGCGGGTCGGTGCATCTCTACGATCTGACGTCCGTCATTCCCAAACGAGCGAGCCTGCCACAAAGCTGCTCCCTCTCGCAGAACTACCCCAATCCCTTCAATTCCGGAACCACGATACGATTTGAGATACCTTCTCCGTCGCACGTAGAAATCGATATTTTCAATCTTCTTGGACGCAGGGTCAGGACATTGTTCTCCGGTTTCAGAGAGG
>DAOWIM010000222.1 GCA_030640905.1 bacterium | reverse complement strand
GTGTGATATTGCCGCCGACAACAGCCAACAATCGTGGAACTGGGGCATTATCTCTCTGGTGATGAGTCGCACGACTCCGTCGGTGTACAACGATTTGCCATGTATCTACACGCAGCTCAATTCGTACGGTGCCATGCAACTGAGCTACTATGTCGGATATCCCGGCTGTCAGAACACCGCGGTTGATATTGACGATGCGGCGGCTAAGACCTACGCCGTCTATGATCGCTTCAGTCCGGTCAGCGATCAGTGGCAGGTGTTGGTACGTCAGGATCATTTCGACAACTGGGACGGGCCGGTCGATGCTGTTTCGCTCATTTGTAGCCCCCCGGAAAAACATATGCGCAACCCGGTGGTTGCCGCCAACAGTGATACGGTCCTGATTCTCGTAACGACTTACTACGAGAGCGCTCCGACCAATCGCGATATTGTATGCTGGCGAACAGTGACCGGCGATATTGACGATCTTGAGCTTGTCTCCACTGTGGCCGCCTCTGGTGAAACCGAAGACGCGCCGGAACTGTCGCATATTGATGGCGCTCGTTATGTCTCGGTGTTCACAAGAGATGGCCAATTGATGGCCTCGGTTACCTGTGATGCCGGGTTAACATGGAGCCAACCGGTTCGGATAAGCGCCGAAGGTGAGACGGTTGTGGAGGAATATCGTACCGGTCGTATCTCCGATGATGCCATGCATACGATATGGGAATACGCCGATCTCGCCGATACGTACTTGCACGATGCCCCGCTGGGGTGTGTTGATGCTGACACCGATGGTCTCTGCGACTGCGAGGACAACTGCGTGGAGACGGCTAATCCGTCCCAGACCGACAGCGACGGCGACGGACATGGTGACGAGTGTGATCTCTGTCCCGGATTTGATGACTTCGCTGATTCCGATGGCGATACGGTACCGGATGCCTGCGACAACTGTCCCGATGATGTCAACGCAGATCAGAGCGACAGCGATGAGGACGGTATTGGTGATCTCTGCGACCTGTGCACCGATGGCGACGACGACGGCTGCGGTGATCCCGGATTTCCGCTCAACGATTGTCCCAACGATAATTGCCCCGATGTGCCCAACCCGGATCAGGTTGATTCCGAGAGTGATAATATCGGCGATCTCTGCGACAATTGTCCCGACGAGTACAATCCGCTCCAGATCGACAGCGATGCCGATGGCGAGGGTGACCTCTGTGATACCGACGACGACAACGACGGTATTCTCGACGATGGTGATGCCAGCGGTACGGCTGGTGACTCGCCTTGTGTGGGTGGCGCTACCGATGACTGTGACGACAATTGCCCAACGCTGGCCAACGCCGATCAGGCCGATAGTGACGCTGATGGTATCGGTGACGCCTGTGACGGTGACTGCTGTGTTGAATTGCGAGGCAACGCCAACGGTGACCCTGCCGAGAATTTGAATATCTCCGACATTACATATCTGGTGGATTATCTTTTCGGAATCCCGCTTGGACCGCGCCCACCGTGCATGGCGGAGGGTAATGCCAACGGCGACCTGGTGGGGAGTGTCAACATCTCGGACGTTACCTATCTGATTGACTATCTCTTCGGTATTCCGCTCGGTCCGGCACCACCAGCGTGTCCATAAGCAGGCCAAACGTCATAGGTGAGCGTAGTCGAAGCATGAACCGAACACATGCGCCTCTACCCTTCGACTACGGGCTTGTTGATAAAGTCCCTTGGTTCAGTTGCGGCTGGTCCTTCGAATCCGGTTCGACGGATTTGTGAGACCTGCCGCTCTTGTCTTACATATACTTACGTGTCAGGTCTCAATCCCGTCTTGACGGGACAAGGACCTGACACAACTGCTGACGAGGTTTTTCAACATGCCCCTACGCTCAGGGTGACTAATAAGGGCGCTCAAAGTACCGGTACTGTGACCGGCCCGCCGCGGTCGAAGATGCGCTGAGGCATACGGGCCAGCCACATAATCTGCCGCCCACTAGCTTACGTAGGGTGGGCAGGCGAAGCCTGTCTTAAGTATGTCCGCCATTAGCCTGCTTAGTCCACTAGCCTCGACTCGGGTACGTTGGCCGGTTTGTCCTCCAGACGCAATTGATCGGCCTTCTCATCGAGCACACGGCGCAGCCACTTCTCGCTGTAGCCCTGATTCTCCGCACGGCCTTCTTCGTTTTTCACATATCCGTCATTGTAGTTCATAATCAGGAATTCGCCCAGTTCCCGCCAGCGGCGGGACACCATCTCAGCAGTCGAAACAGAGTAGTTGGTCAGATAAGATGTCATCATTTCGGGGTTCGATTTATGTAGAGTGAGGGCTGCCTGTTCTATTGTGGGTTGCAGAGTTAGGGCCGTTGTCTCAAGTGATGCTTGAACTGCGCGGAGGTCCTCGATCATATACACATACTTGAGGTTCACAAAATTAGACACGAAATTGAAAACCCACCAAGCCGATTCCCAGGAGAATTCCTGAAGGCTGCCCACTGTATAAGAGTGTGGTATTTCTGTGATGCTGCAGTAGAGCGGGAAATAGCAGGTGGCGTAAGTATCATCGACACCATACCAGAAAACGCCGCCAATCGGGTCGGGCAGGTTCGAGCGCGACTGCGATACAAACGAGAACGCTGTCTGCTGAGTCGAGATTGCCCGCTCCCAACCATACTGTACGCTGTCAACCGACCAGTCCAGAGGTCGCCAGCGATAAGGGGAACCATACGGTCCGGCATCGACGCCCTCTCGAAGGTCGTAATCGGTGCCCTCAAAATGGTC
>DAOWIM010000092.1 GCA_030640905.1 bacterium | reverse complement strand
GACAATCAAGATATCCGGTACAAGTGCCGAGGGCAAGAAACTGGGCAAGACGGAGGGAAAGATTCGCAACAACCTGTTTGTCGGTACTCTTGATATCCCGGACGATGTTGAAATTGGTGATACGGTTACTTTTGAGGTTGACCTTCCGGACAACGGTCTGTCCGGCAAATCGACTGCTATCCCGGTGGCGCCGCCGATTACGGTGACCAATATAAAATGGGACAAGGAGGTTGCCCGCCGGGGTGATGTTCTTACTCTTACTGCTGACGTTGGCGGGGTTCGCGACGGCACCGAAGCTGTGGTTACGATCTATGAGTACGATAGCGACAACGCCCACGACCGCATCACCGAATTAGTCACCGAGGTGCGGGAAGACAAGTTGGAAGTATCCTGGGAGTATGAATACCATGAGGACACCGACGAACTCCCGACACAGGAAGAACTCGATGAGTACGGCGGATCGTACAACCCGCCCGAGTACTTCTTTACAGTTACGATTGAGGGGAAGTGTTTCGGCAAGGAGCAGGAATCGGGCATCCTTGGATTCAAGGACTATCTCGAAATACGATTGCTTGATGGTGAAGGCAACCCCAAGGCGGACGAACGATACAAGATAACATTCGCCGACGGCTCCGAGAAAGAAGGGCAACTCGACGGTGAGGGAACTACGCGGGAGGAGGATATTCCCCCCGGCCCTTATCGAGTAGAATTTCCAGACAGCCCCGGTTTTGGTCGGAGGGAGACTCAGTCTGCTGTCGAGGAGGATGGTAACACAGCCACACAGTCGTCAGGCACCGGTGATGGGAATACCGGTACGCAATCATCTACCGGTGAGGACAGCAGCTCAGGTACCCAGGGAGGTCAATCGTAATGTGTGAGGGTCGCGACCGAGCAGCCAGCGGTGGTGCTTCAACTTTTGCCGACTATGAGATTCGCCAGATATTCTACGCAGAAGGTGCTCAGTTTCACGAGAGCGATACAGACGCCCGTGAGCAGTGGAAACGACAGAGTATTCAGGAATTGACGGCAGACCCGACCGTGTGGCGCCTCACCGATACTGATCTGCACGAGCGGCTCGGTGGCTACGTTCGGTCATGGGGGTGGGATCGACGAGGCTGGTCAGATGAGGAGATCGGTCGACGACTGACCCGGGCACTGGAAGATGCTCAGAGCTATTCGCAATTGCAGTACCTCGAACGCCGGTTCGGTGACGATTTCACTGTCGAATCGGACCGAACCCGGGCCGAGTATATCAGCCACAGCCAGCGTATCCGATACCGTATCATCATTATTCAGTCCAAGGCGGACTTCAAGGAAAAGCTGATGGAGGAAAACGCGATCGTCATCTACGACGGCCATTCGCGGTATGGTCGGGGGACCTGTTTTAATGATTATGATGGTGCAGTTGACATGCATGGCGATCAATGGGAAAATGGTCGCACTGGCTGCACCAACGAAACCGGCCTGTTTCGGCTGGGGTTCCAGTACATTGCCGTTCCGGTAGAAGACATAGAGCATCATGCCTATCATTGTGCACCAATGAAGATTGAGGATGATCCACCGGCCCGGGAACGGAGGCATCCGTACAGCCGTCACGAGAACATGAGGCGAGCCCGGCGTTTCATGCGCGTGCAACTGGAAGAGGAGATGCGCAATCTGGTTATAGCGCGATACCGGTCACCATCGCATACCTATTGGGGACTCAGACGCGAGAGAAAGGTGCACTTGGTTCTCAACGCCGGTTGGACGGGCACCATCTCGGCGCCGTACGATCTGGGGAGCATCCAGCAGATGAACTGCCGGACTTTCTGTCATTTTGGATGTAGTTCCAAGAACCACTTCTGGCGAATTATCCGTGGTGGCGATTACTATCCGTCATTCAGGTATCAGCGACGCCCCGGTCCTGATGGCAAACTGGGCTATTTTACGACAGCCCCGGCCAATTGGAAGTCTTGCTACTGGCTTCACCACCTGCTGGCGTGCCCTTATCCCAATGAAGGTGAAGATCACTGGTTTCGAGTCCATGAGTACGCTACCCGTATGGCCAACCGACAACTGGGGTCACGTCAGGAGCGTATGGGATTTCGATTCTATTAGCCTGATGATATAGTAGCATTAAGAGCGGGAGAGACAGAACGAATGAAGTTTGTTATCAGAGGTCATCTCAGGCCTCGGTTAATTGAGATTGCAGCAATATTTGCGGTGCTCGCTTGCTTGTTGCAATGCTCGGATAAGGATACAGGAGGTGAAAACGAAGTGTTCAAAGGAATCGCGGCATCGGTTAAGGAGTTAAATCCGGAGAATGAGCAGCAGCTTGAGGACCTGGCCCGGATAGTCAGGGAAAGGTCGTACAAGGATGTTCGCAAACTGGTCGAGATTATGCACGGCGAGGACAAGGATGCCGCCAATAAAGCCGCGGCGTTACTTCAGGAGCTCAATGATATCCCTGCCGGTCCGATGCTGGAGACGCTCGATACGGAAGACCCTGAGATGATGGTCTGGGAGTTGCAGCAGGTTGTAACCCGGCATGCGCATATTCGGTCTCGCATTGTTGCCACACTCGAAGAAATGCTCAAGGACAAAACAGTGCTGACACCGCCATTCTTGCCCGGTGAGGTCGAAGAAATGCCGGTGGAACGGCGAGTGTGCGATGAGGCCTACCTGATGTTGCGTTCCCTGATGGCCCTTGAAGATGCCGACACCAGACTGGTTAACTCCGATATCTTCCTGGATATGTCCGACGAGAAGCGGGATGAGGAAATTGAGCGTGTCCGGAAAAGCGGTGAATGGGTTGCATTGAGGCAGAGCGAAGATGATTGAAACCCGGTTGTTGGACATCGCATACACAAAAAAGAGCGACAAAAGCGCTTGACTTTGTATATTGTGACTCGTAAAATAAGTAATTATCACACTGTAGCTTAGGAGTGCGTATCCGCTCAGTATACGGGCGGTGAGCCATTCGTGGGAGATGTTTGATAAGTAATGGATATCGCTAATTATTCATCCGATTCAAGGGCTATCATCAAGATCGCACGCGAGGTTACCGCCGAGTTCCGGCATCCGGAGATTCAAGTGGAGCATCTGCTTATCGCGGTTGTCCGGCAAGAGGGAACCGAGGTGGAGTCGATTCTCAACCAGATCGGGAAAAGTGCGGTGATGGTTGCCGCAGTCACCGAGCAGTATCTCAAAGATCAGTCGAGCCGTTCAAAAGCTCGGGAGAACCTTGGCATTTCACCAGCGGTCCACGATGTACTGACTCAGGCGGTCGATGAAAAGGCCAAGCTCTACGACGCGTTAGTCGAGCCGGAGCACATCTTTATCGCCATTTTCGACCCCAAAGCCAATCTGGCGCCGTACGTGCGCGACAAGATTGATCTTACCAAAGAAGACATTTACAAGGCGATTGCCGAGAGCAAGTCTGTTGAGGAGATCGCCGCATCGGTCGGTAAGGCCGGTGGTGACGCCGCTCCTTCGGAGGGCAAGAAGGAAGTCTCCGGCACGTTACGGTATTGTGTTGATATGACTAATCAAGCCGCGGCTGGAGAGTTTGACCCGATGATTGG